>NZ_DEVJ01000011.1:0-13930 GCF_002362875.1 Empedobacter sp. UBA3239
ACAAGGGGAAGATTACAATAAGTTCACAAGGCATAGAGAAAGATTAAGATATTAAAACGAAAAAGGTTAGTGAATTCACTAACCTTTTTCGTTTTATATTTTTTTAATTTTTCTTTCGATATAGGTATTAAAATTTTTTCCATCCATTGAAATTTCAAAAGCTGTGTTAACTTCATTATTTTCGAGTAGCGAGTAAATCAATCTAAATATGGGTTGATTGGGTTTTGTTTCACTCAGAAATGTAATCGTTTTTTCGGGATAAGTAATCGAATAATTGATAACATGACCTTCGTTATCAAAATAAATAGCTTTCGATAAATTTTTATTTTCATCTAAATAAACAACCAATAAATCATCATATACTGTCATTTTTTTAGAATCTCGCGAAGGATACCCGGAACGACTTTTTCTAAAAATTACATTTTGATCTATTGATATTCAAAAGAAAAAGTTCCTTTTCCTTCGCCAGGTTTTCCAATACCAATTCTTCCCCAATTTCCAATTAACCAACCCCAGTTATTATTCGTTTGTGCGAATGCACAATTAGTAATATTTAGAAATAAAGTTTGGGTAATTAATCTTTTATAAATAATTTATATATCGTGTGTTATTTGTATTGCATAAAACAAACTTCGATTATTTCATCTTCATAATTACAGTTGCTAATTTCAACCGGAATATTATTAACACCAGATTGAACAGTTTATATAGCTGAATTTTTTGTGTAAATTTTTGAAGAATTCTTAAATTTAAATTAAAAAATACCTTTTTCATTCATCATTCCTCGATTGTTGATAGTAACTATATATTTACAATCACTCAATGTGTTATTTCAATTTGTTACATCTATTATAAAAGAACAAGAATAGTGTTTAATGTCATCATCTTGCCACAAACAAGATTGAAAACTTTTTAATTAAACGAAAAACTAAATTTTATATACCTCATTAACATTGATTTGAGTTGTAAATAAACCGTAATTTACAAAAACAATTTCTTTTTTTATCTTATCAATTGTTCCAACACTAGACGAACCATGAATTTTGACACGATCACCAACTTTCAACGCATCAATTTTTTTCTGAGTAGCTGCTTTTTCTTTCTTTTCGATTACTTCTTTTTGTTGAGAAATTGTTTCTGAATTTTCTTTTAACTCGCGTTTAACTTCTTTCTCTACAATTTTTTCAATTTTCTTTAATTGCTGAACTTCTTTCGTCTTTTTCGAATTTTCCATTTCAATTAATTTTAAGAAATTCGAAATCATTTGTTTTTTATTCTTAGTTTTTAGATAAGAATCTGCCATGTCCGAAATACGTTCTCCAAGCTTCAAACGTTTTTGCTCGCGATCATATAATTGCTGAAAATCATATAGTTTTTGCTGAATTTTTTCATTCGTTTGCTCTAATTTTTCGTTGTGCTCAAGATTTGTTTCGCGCAACTCTTCAACATGATCTTTTGTTTTCTGAATTTCAAATTTTTCTTGTTGAAGTTTTAAAATAGTTTTATCCAAACTCACTTTTTCACGTTCAACTTTTTTCTTCGCACGATTAATCAAACGAAACGGAATTTTATTTTTCTCTGCAACCTCAAATGTAAACGAACTTCCGGCTTGTCCAATTTCTAAACGATAAAGCGGTTCCAAACTTTTTTTATCGAACAACATACATGCGTTGATCGCTTCTGGCAAACTTTCTGCACTCAATTTGATATTGGTATAATGCGTCGTAAAAACACCGAAAGAATTACGTTCATAAAATTCTTCAAAGAAAACTTCGGCCAAAGCTCCACCCAATTCTGGATCAGAACCTGTCCCAAATTCATCAACTAACAATAATGTTTTATCATCAGCATTTTTCAAGAAATACGACATTTGTTTTAGACGATAACTGTATGTTGATAAGTGATTTTCAATGGATTGATTATCTCCAATATCTGTGAAAATTTGATTAAAGAATCCAAATTGACTTTCATCTTTTACAGGAACTAAAAGACCGCTCTGGATCATAATTTGAAGCAAACCAATCGTTTTTAACGTAATTGATTTTCCTCCAGCATTTGGACCAGAAATAATGATAATTCGACAATCTTCGTTAATTTCTAAACTCTGCGGAATCGTTTTTTGAGCTTTTCTTTTATTGTTTAAGAATAAAACAGGATGATAAGCATCGACTAATTTTATAATTCGATTCTCAGAAAGTTGAGGTAAAATTCCATTAATCAAAAAAGCATAATTTGCTTTCGCTTGTGTAAAATCGATGTATTCTAAAAACGTTTGATATTCTTCAAGATTTGGTTTGTATTCTGCAATTTGAGCAGTTAAATCTAACAAAATCTGAATCACCAAATGTTTTTCTTCTTCTTTTAATTCTTCCCATTCGCGACGAGGATTTTGTACACTTTCTGGCTCAATAAAAGTAATCGAACCAGTTTTTGAAGTCCCTAAAAATTGCCCTTTCACACGTTTTCTCAAAGCCGATTTAACAGCCAAAACACGACGATTTCCAACAACGGATTCGCGAATGTCATCCAAATAATCGGAATGATAAGACATCGATTTATTGAACAATTCGGTAATTCGTCCATTCAAATGACGCAAACGATCGCGTACAATTTTCAGTTCTGGACTTGCATCGTCTTTGATTTCTCCAAATTTATTGAATACTTGATCGATTAATTTTACGATATTTTTTTCGTAAGTAATCGTTGACGCCTTCTCAAACAAAACAGGTGCATATTCGTTGAAAGCTGTCAAATATTTCAAGATTTCTTTCACTTGAAGCGTATTCGCCTTGATTTTGAAGAATTCTTCTGCAGGCAAATAATAGTTTTCGATTTCTAATCGGCTTAGATTTTCATCTAAAATATAATATTCTGAAAACGGAAAACGATTTCCCGTCTCGAAACTTGTTAAATATTCGTTTGTCGTTTGTAGATCTTGTACCAAAAGTTGGTGATCTTGGTAAGGTTTTAAGTTAAAAATAAACGCTTCAACCTTTTCTGTATAAGCAAATTCTGCGATTTCTTTTTGAACCGCATTAAATTCTAAATCTTTTAAAGTTTGTTCTGATATTTGCATTAACGCAAAATTACGGATAAAATTTCGACAAATTCAAAATCATGAAATACTTTGAAATCTGTGATTTTTTTATGATTGATCAAAATGGATGACATTAATTTTGACCTTATTGATATACGTCATTTGATCTGGATTTGTATTTGTTCTGCTACTTCTGAAAACTGATTTTTTCGTTTCATTTGGTTTTAAATCAATTGTTAAAGTTTCAGAATTGATTGTAGGATTTGGATTTTTAAATTCAAAAGTTAATTTAACTGTTAAGGCAAAATCCTTGTTTTTATTCTTCACCTCCGTATTTATTACATATGTTGTGTCAGAATTATATGTCAAATCTGTATTCAAAACATTTATATTATTTTCAATTTTTCGACCCAAATCATAACGATCATCATTAACAATATCAATACAAGAATTCAGTATAAAAAAGGGAATTAGGTAAAGAAACTTTTTCATAGAGGTTAAAAATTGGTTAATTTTGTTTCTGTATAAATATATAAAAATGGATGTGAAATTAGATGCTTCTTGGAAAGAAGTTTTAAAGAATGAATTTGAAAAGGATTACTTTAAAATATTGACAGATTTTGTACGAAATGAGTATATAACAAAAACAATATATCCTCCCGCATCCAAAATATTTTCTGCATTAGATTATACGCCTTTTGATGATGTTAAAGTGGTTTTGATTGGTCAAGATCCTTATCATGGGATTGGACAAGCAAATGGTTTGTCTTTTTCGGTTGTCGATGGAATTAAATTACCTCCAAGTTTGCAAAATATTTATAAAGAGTTGAATGATGATTTAGGAATAAGAATTTCTACTTCTGGAAATTTGGAAACATGGGCTAAACAAGGTGTATTATTATTAAATGCAACTTTGACTGTTGAAGCTTCTAAGGCAGGTTCGCACCAGAAAAAAGGCTGGGAAATATTTACAGATGCTGTAATACAGAAGCTTTCTGATCAAAAAGAAAACCTTGTTTTTATACTTTGGGGAACTTACGCTCAAAAAAAGGGAGCAAAAATTGACCGAAATAAACACTTTGTTATAGAATCTGCTCATCCTTCTCCATTAGGAGCTTACAGAGGTTTTTGGGGGAGTAAACCTTTTTCGAAAACAAATGACTTTTTGAAAAGTAAGAACTTACAACCTATAAATTGGGAAATCAAAAACAAATAATTTACATCGTCATAATTTTTTGTAAATAAGAATTAATAGCTGTTGGATTGTTTACGTTTATATAAGGAACTTTTTCAGTTATTTTATCTTTTAGAACAGCATATGTTGCCGCAAAAATGGTAATATTTGGAAGATTTTTCTTGATTGATTCGAGATAAATTGCAAGAGAAAAAGAGTCATAATTTTTAGAGATGTAAATAAAAATATGTGTAATTTGAGTATTCTCAATACATTCTAAAATAGAATTTAAACTTTGATTTTCGCCTAAATAAATTCCTTTTTCGTTATTAATTTTTAAAAGAAGATAAGTATAAATTAATTCTAAATCTTCATTTTCTTGTTTAGGTAAAAAGAAAAGCCATTTGCGAGAATTTTAATCTAAATATGGAATTGATTTAATCAAATAAAAAAGAAGTTTCCTAATTAGATTTTTAGAAAAGGAAATAACTGATTCTTGAATAGTATACTTTTCCAGAATGATAGACATTTTACTAAAAAAAGGCAAAACTATATCTATACAATATTTTTCGATTCCAATTTTATTGAAACAAAGTGTAAGAATAGTGTCAAAAAAACGTGTATCATACGAAAAACAAGAACAGATTAATAATTCAATAATAGGTTCATAACTTTTGTTTTTTTGGATATAATTTTGAATTTCAAATTTGGATATAACTTGTATTTCAGAAAGTGATTTTACACTTAAATTTTCTACTGTATTTTTTTTTGTTTAATTCACTTAAAAAAGATATAATAATAAATTTCTTTAAATGATCATGATTAAATAGTGAATTTTTATCAATCTTATCTTCGTTAAACAATTTGAACTTTTTATTCCATAAAACAATCATTTGTTCATCTTGTCTTGAAGGGTCTGATAGATTTTTTAGAGAATAAGGATTCATAAGTAGAATTCTAAATAGTTCTCTTTAAAGTTAATAATATATTGTATATAAATCAATATAAAATATGGTGATTTATTAATAAAACTTCAATATTTTACTGAATATGATAATTTCATCAGCACTAAAAACATTGAAATTTATGTTATCTTAGCAAGAGTCATAAAAATCAAAATCACAAATAAATGTCACAAATTACTCAAGAAGAAAAGAAAGAAAAGTTTGTACATCCAATACAAGAAGTATACACTCCCAAAAATAAAGTGCGAATTGTAACAGCAGCGGCTTTGTTTGATGGGCACGACGCATCGATTAATATTATGCGTCGCATTATTCAGGCAACGGGTTGCGAGGTAATCCATTTAGGTCACGATAAATCTGTTGAAGATGTTGTAAATACAGCGATTCAGGAAGATGCAAATGCAATTGCAATGACATCTTACCAAGGAGGGCACAACGAATATTTCAAATATATGTACGATTTGCTTCAAGAAAAAGGAGCAGGTCACATCCGCATTGTAGGTGGAGGTGGAGGTGTAATTTTGCCGTCAGAGATTAAAGAATTGATGGATTATGGAATTACACGTTTATACTCTCCTGATGATGGTAGAGAATTAGGTTTGCAAGGAATGATTAATGATATGGTAGAGAAAGCAGATTTTCCGACAGGGTCATTAGAATTACCAGAAGGAAAAGATGTGTATCAATCATTAGAAGATAAAGACATCACGACGATTGCGAGATTAATTTCGTTGGCTGAAAATCGTGAAGTAGATTTTTTAAAAGCATTTGATTTTGATAAAGTAGCTGATAAATCTGCACCAGTTTTAGGAATTACGGGAACTGGTGGAGCAGGAAAATCGTCGATGGTTGATGAATTAGTGCGTCGTTTCTTGATTGATTTTCCAGAAAAATCGATCGCTTTGGTTTCTGTCGATCCATCAAAAAAGAAAACGGGTGGCGCTTTGTTAGGCGATCGTATTCGTATGAATTCTATCAACAATCCTCGTGTCTATATGCGTTCGTTGGCAACTCGTCAATCAAATTTAGCGTTATCGAAATATGTAGAGGAAGCAATTCAGGTGTTGAAAGCGGCGAAATATGATTTAATTATTTTAGAAACCTCTGGAATTGGTCAGTCAGATACCGAAATTTTAGATCATTCTGATGCTTCATTGTACATTATGACGCCAGAGTTTGGTGCTGCAACGCAATTGGAAAAGATTGATATGTTAGATTTTGCTGACATTGTTGCGATTAACAAATTCGATAAACGTGGTGCGTTAGATGCTTTGCGCGATGTAAAAAAACAATACCAACGCAATCATAATTTGTGGGATGTAAATCCTGATGAAATGCCTGTTTTTGGAACGATTGCTTCTCAATTTAACGATCCAGGAACTAATCAATTATACAAATCAATCATTGATAAAGTAGTAGAAAAAACAGGTGCAGATTTGAAATCATCTTTTCAAATTACAAAAGAAATGTCTGAAAAGATTTTTGTTATTCCACCGTCAAGAACGCGTTATTTATCAGAGATTGCAGAGAATAATCGTGGATATGATGTTCGTGCAAATGCGCAGAGAGATGTTGCGCAAAAACTATATGGTTTCTTTAAAACAATTGAAACACTTTCTGGAAAAACACCAACGATTTCTCAACATGGAATCGAGATTTCTGGAATTGATAATGCTGATTTGGTTAAAGTTCTTTTAGCTGAATTTGATAAATTAAAAATGAATTTAGATCCTTTCAACTGGGAAGTAATCACGACTTGGGATGAAAAGGTAAATAAATATAAAAATCCGGTTTATACATTTAAAGTGCGTGATAAAGAAATTAAAATTCAGACACATTCAGAGTCTTTATCGCATTTACAAATCCCTAAAATTGCATTGCCAAAGTACGAAGCTTGGGGCGATATTTTGCATTGGGTTTTACAAGAAAACGTACCGGGTGAGTTTCCATTTACTTCAGGATTATATCCATTTAAACGTGAAGGTGAGGATCCAACGCGTATGTTTGCAGGAGAAGGTGGGCCAGAGCGTACCAATCGTCGTTTCCATTATGTTTCGAAAGGAATGCCTGCAAAGCGTTTGTCTACGGCGTTTGATTCGGTAACTTTGTATGGAAATGATCCAGGTTATCGTCCTGATATTTACGGGAAAATTGGTAATGCCGGAGTTTCGATTTGTTGTTTAGATGATGCGAAGAAATTATATTCTGGTTTCGATTTATCACATCCAGCAACTTCGGTTTCGATGACGATTAATGGACCAGCACCTATGTTGTTAGGTTTCTTTATGAATGCCGCAATTGATCAAAATTGTGAAAAATACATCAAAGAAAATGGTTTAGAAGCAGAAACTGAAGCAAAAATCAAAGCTATTTACGAAGATAAAGGTTTGGAAAGACCACGATATAACGACGATTTACCAGAAGGAAATGATGGTTTAGGGTTAATGCTTTTGGGTGTAACTGGTGATCAGGTTTTACCTGCAGAAGTTTATGCTGAAATTAAGAAAAATACGTTAGCTCAGGTTCGTGGAACTGTTCAGGCAGATATTTTAAAAGAAGACCAAGCACAAAATACGTGTATTTTCTCAACAGAATTTGCATTGCGTTTAATGGGCGATGTGCAAGAATATTTCATCAATCAAAATGTACGTAATTTTTATTCGGTTTCTATTTCGGGTTACCATATTGCTGAAGCAGGAGCAAATCCTATTACGCAGTTAGCGTTTACGTTAGCTAATGGATTTACGTATGTTGAGTATTATTTATCTCGCGGAATGGATATCAATGCGTTTGGGCCAAACTTATCGTTTTTCTTCTCCAATGGTATCGATCCAGAATATTCAGTAATTGGTCGTGTAGCGCGTAAAATTTGGGCAAAAGCCTTGAAAAATAAATACGGAGCTAACGAACGTGCACAAATGTTGAAATACCATATTCAGACTTCGGGTCGATCGTTACACGCGCAAGAAATTGATTTCAATGATATTCGTACAACATTGCAAGCTTTATATGCGATTTACGACAACTGTAACTCGTTACATACCAATGCGTACGATGAAGCAATTACAACGCCAACAGAAGAATCGGTTCGCCGTGCAATGGCTATTCAGTTGATTATCAATAAAGAATTAGGTTTGGCGAAGAACGAAAATCCAATTCAAGGGTCGTTCATTATCGAAGAATTAACAGATTTAGTTGAAGAAGCAGTTTTACAAGAATTTGATCGTATTACAGAGCGTGGAGGCGTTTTAGGAGCGATGGAAACGATGTATCAACGTTCTAAAATTCAGGAAGAATCATTGTATTACGAAACATTGAAACACAACGGAACGTTCCCAATTATTGGTGTAAATACGTTCTTAAGTTCAAAAGGTTCTCCAACCGTGGTGCCTGCGGAGGTAATTCGTGCGACAGAGGAAGAAAAACAATTCCAAATTCACACTAAAGAAAATTTGAATAAAATTAATGAACAACAAGTTGAAAGTGCATTGGATGATGCGCAACAAGCAGCTGTTAACAACCAAAATATTTTTGAAGTTTTGATGGAAGCTACCAAAGTTTGTTCGTTAGGGCAAATTACTTCTGCCTTGTTCGAAGTAGGTGGACAGTACCGTAGAAATATGTAAGAAATATAATTTTTTAATATTGTTTTTAAGCCTTGTCTTTCGACAAGGCTTATTTATTTTTAATTAATTTGTAAATTTCAAACATGAAAGATTTCCTACTCAAAAAAGATATACAAATTTCTGCAAAACGATATTTTATCGATGCAATGGGCGCAATGGCTTATGGCTTATTCGCGACTTTATTGGTTGGTACAATTTTGAAAACCATTGGTGAAGAGTTAAATGTTTCTTTTTTAACTGATATTGTTTGGCCAGTTGCAAATCAAGCGACAGGACCTGCGATAGCATTAGCTATTGCCTATAGTTTACGAGCACCTCAATTGGTATTATTTTCGTCAGCAGTAGTAGGAATTGCAGCATATCAATTAGGTGGACCTTTAGGAGTTTTTATATCGACAATTGTAGCGGTTGAGGTAGGAAAAATGGTTGCAGGCGAAACCCGAATAGATATTGTCATTACACCGATTATTACTGTTTTGGTTGGAGTAATCTTAGCACAAATCATTGGTCCTTCTGTTCAACAAATGATGAAATGGATTGGTGAAATAATTATATTATCAACAGATTCAAATCCTTTGATAATGGGAGTTGTAATTGCTGTAATTGTCGGTATGGTTTTGACTTTACCAATTTCATCAGCTGCTTTGTGTCTAATGTTAGAATTAAACGGTTTAGCAGCTGGAGCTGCAACAATAGGTTGTTGTGCACAAATGATTGGTTTTGCAACAATTAGTTTTAAAGATAATGGTTTGAAAGGTGTTTTAGCACAAGGATTAGGAACAAGTATGTTGCAAGTACCTAATATTTATAAAAATTGGAAAATATGGATTCCTCCAACTTTATCTTCGGCGATTATTGGTCCAATTGCAATTATTTATTTCAATATGGAAAATACAGCTTTAGAATCGGGGATGGGGTCTTGCGGTTTAGTTGGACAAATCGGAACTTTCAATGCTATGAAATCTAAATATGATACTTCATATATTCTAACTTCTATTTTGATTTTACAAATCATTGCTCCAGCAATTATTTCATATTTAGTTTACATTTTTATGAAAAAGAAAAACTGGATAAAAGACGGAGATATGAAGTTGGGTTAAACATTAAAATAATAAAGAATCCCTTTCTTTAATAATACAATTAAGAAAGAGATTCTAACTATTAAAGACATATTAAATGAAAAGATTTTTACTGCTTTTTGATAATTGTATTGTTGTTTCCCTCAATTATTTGAGGTAATTTACCATTTTTAGATAAAGCTTTACGATAATATAATGTATTTCCTTCGCCAGCTAATTCAGCAGAAGTTAATCCATTAACAGCTATTGTATTATTTGTTCCCATGATCTCAACTTTGGTACAATCTCCTTTCAAATTGATCAAATGTCCACTTCCACCAACTTCTACTTTTTGTCCCTTACAATCTAATGTTAGTTTTTTATTATTTCCATCAATTTCTATCTGCGCAAAAGAAAGGTGACTAATAAATAACATTGTAACAGCACATAATAATTTATTCATTTTCATTGTGATTTATTTTTTGGTTACTTTTTTAGAAATCAAGAATCGTGCACTTTCAATTAATAAAATCTAACTTTACAAAAATTTAACAGAATGACTTTAGTTAAGCTAAAACAATTGTTTTTAGATAAATTGCAATTACTATATGATAAAGAAGAAGCTTCTAATATTTTCATGATTTATGTAGAAGATAAGTTGAATCTTGATTTATCTAGTCGAGATGAAATTGAATTAACGACTGAAATTTTATCAGATTTAGAGCAATTAAAAAAAGGTCAACCGATACAGCATATTACTGGAAAAGCTTTTTTCTATAATGATTTCTTTTTTGTGAATGAGAATACATTAATTCCTCGTCCAGAAACGGAAGAATTGGTCGAATTAATTAGAAATGATTATGCTCAAAATCAAGATATTTCTATGATTGATTTAGGGACAGGAACAGGATGTATTCCTATTTCGTTGGCAAAATTATTTCCAAATGCAAAAGTTTCTGCATTAGATATTTCTGAAAATGCTTTGAAAATAGCACAATTAAATGCTGAAACTTTAAAAGTTAATATTAATTTTTATCACAATAATTTACTGGAGGATATTCAATTAAACCAGAAATTTGATGTAATTATTTCAAATCCACCTTATATCCGAAATCTTGAAAAAGAAGAAATGCATCAAAATGTTTTGAATTTTGAACCTCATTTGGCGCTTTTTGTTGAAAATGATGATGCTTTAATTTTTTATGAAAGAGTAATAGATTTTGCTAAAAATCATTTGAAAGAGAATGGAAAAATTTATTGCGAAATCAATCAATATTTGGGAGAAGAAACAAAACAATTATTCCAAAAGTTTTATCAAAATGTAATCATTCACAAAGATATTTCTGGAAATGATCGTATGTTAAGTGCTTCTAATCAATAATTATTTATAAAAATCTTGTTTTATTTTCTGAAAAGATTTAATTTTAATTCAATAATCGTTCGCAATTTGGTATTAAAATTGTTAGAATTGATTCTATTATTAAAACAATTAAATAAACAACTATGAAAAAATTATTTGTATTAGTGGCAGTTGCTTCATTATCATTTGCTACTTCTTGTAAACAAGAAACTTCAAAAACAACTGAAACTAATGTAACTGTAGATTCATTGGTGAACGATTCTACGGCTGTTATCAAAGAAACGACAACTACAACAACTACATTATCAGAAACTGATGCAAAAGCGAAAGTAGATGAAGCAAAAAAAGCTTTAGATGAAGCAAAAGCGAAAGGTGATAAAGCTGCAACAGAAGCTGCGCAAAAAGCTTATGACGATGCTAATAAAGCGTGGATTGATGCAAAAGCTGCTGTAAATAATGCTGCTCAAGATGTGAAAGATGGAGTGAATAATGCTGTAGATAAAGTAGATGCAAAATCTAATCAAGCAAAAGCTGATATTAATGCGGCTGCAAAAGATGTGAAAGCAGAAGCGAAAGAAGCTGGAGAAAAAGCAAAAGAAGGATATAACAATACGTTAGATAAATTAAAAGCGAAATAATTTCAAAATAATTATTGCTAACTTAGCCTTGAGAAATCTCAAGGCTATTTTTTATGTTAAATTTTAGAGAAGCAACAAAGACGGATGCGTTATCTATTGCAAAATTGATGATGTTAGCAATGAATAAAATCGTTTATGATTTTATCGGAAAAACAGATTATGAAGAAGGAGTTAACTTCTTGAAAAAATTAATTGAACAAGAAGAAAATCAATATAGTTATCAAAATACAGTTGTTGTAGAATATGATAAGCAATTTGCTGGAACAACAACTTTTTATGATGGAGGAAAATTTGAAGAACTTCGAAAACCTGTTTTAGAATTATTGAAAAATGATTATAACCAAATTATTCATCCACAAGATGAAACACAAGCAGGTGAAATATATATTGACACAATTGCAGTTTCTGAAGATTTTAGAGGAAAAGGAATAGGTTCTAAAATATTGGATTATTTGATTGATGAAATAGGAAATAAGCAAGGCAAAACATTAGGTTTATTGGTTGATTTTACAAACCCGAATGCTAAGAAATTGTACGAAAGAAAAGGTTTTGAAGTGGTTGGAGAAAAAATGTTGATGAACGAAAATCATGAACATATGCAATACAAACCAAAACAATAGATAATAAAAAAGAGCTTTCAGAAAAGCTCTTTTTTTATTTCATCACTCCTAATTGAGTTAAGATTTTTTCTTCGTAAGGATCGATTGTAAATTGTTCAAATTTCACAAAATTTTTTCCATCTTTTAAGTAACCTAATTGATAATTTTGACGAATAATAGCTTGATTTTCGAAACTTTCTAAAATTGGTAATTCAGAAATTGGACCTAAAATTTGTTCGTTTTTTGTTGAAATTAAACCAAAATGCATCAAATAATTCTCTTTTGATAAGAAATATGGAAAATAAGCTAATATATCTGGACGCTCAATTTTTAGTGAAGTAGCTTCTCCAAAAGTGGCAAAATTTTGATCAACTGGCATTAAATATTCGTATTGATAATCTATAATTAACTGATTATTTTTATCAATCATTCCCCATTTTCTATCTTTTTCAACTCCAGCTAAACCAGCTCTAAAATCTGTACAACCATCATATTCGAACGGAATCACAACTTGATTTAATAAATCAATAAACCCCCATTTTCCATCTTTTTTTACAGCACAAATATTTTCAATAAAATCACTTGTTAAATCATATTCGAACGGAATCAAAATTTGGTTAGATTTTGTTATAATTCCCCACTTATTATCTTTTTGTGCGCTGTAGGCATTAACAGTTGTAAGTACAAGTTTTTGATATTCGAACGGAATAATTACATTTCCTTCTTTATCTATTAAACCAAATTGATTATCAATAGATATTGGTGCCAAATTATTGCGATCGAAAACAGTTAAATCTTCAAATGTTGTTGTTTCTTTGTGAACAAAATTGTCAAACTGGTCTGTATCTTTTGGTGATATTTTAGTCATAATTCTATAATTCGACGTAAAATTAATTAATCAAAAATTAATAGTTTGTATATAAATTTTAAAATATCCAATTTTAAACACTTTTTGTAAATTAAATTCTTTATTTTGTAGGAAAGGTTAAATATGACCTATGAATGTTTATATTAAATTATTTTTACTGAACTATTTTAAAGAGTAGTTTTCTTAAAGCTCAACAAGATGGTATAAACATTATTAATTTAATGACTACGATAAATAAAGACTATTCTTTTAAGAAATATGGAAAATTTCGAATAATGGAATACATCAAAATATAATATATTATGGAGGAAAGTTGACAAATTATTCCAACAAAAAAAGTCAGACTTTATTTCTTGATTAATATTTTGCTCCATCAAAAACATCAGTAAATTTATATAATTTACCGAATAAAATCAATACAAATGTACAATTAGGGAATTTAGAAGGTAACGGAACTAGTTTCAATAATGTGATTGTAACATTCAAAGGATCTGATGTACAAACCTTATCACAAGGTGATTATACACTAATTTTGTTATTGAAAGAAAAATAATCTGTTTCTATTTTGAACTATAAAGTTTTTGTAATCTTCCCCTTGTTAAGAA
>NZ_DEVJ01000092.1:0-16181 GCF_002362875.1 Empedobacter sp. UBA3239
AAATTCAGGGGGATATCCAGAATACAAAATACCCAAAACTACCTTATACAAATGGATCAAGAAATACCAAAAATAGCACCTAACTACAAACAAATATACTTTGATCTGGTGGTAGAGAAGTTTCCAACTAAATTAAAATTTGTGAAATTTTTTTTTGAAAAAGAAAGTTTTTCTTCAATAGATATTATACGTGTAAACAAGATTATTTTTGATACTTCGTACAATATTGATCATGAAAATCAAAAACATAGAGCCTATGAAAAATCAGATATTATATATATGTTGAATTATCAAAAAGAGCATAAGTTATCCAATTCAACTGTTGCCAAACATTTTAAAGTAAGTAGAAATTCAATTAGTAAATTGAAAAAGATGCTGAATTTATAGGAATACTTAAAATCTGTTTTAATTATAGTTCTCAATTTCAAGATTTATTTTTATATTGGATTTTTAATAAAATCACAAGTATCTATAAATATGAACAAAGAACTTTTTAAAAATATATTGACAACTCAAATTCCGATTGCGTGGATTGCGGGTGTTCGTTTGGAGTCGTGGGAAGAAAATAAAGTTTCGACACGAGTAAAATATGGATTCCTTAATCAAAATCCATTCAAAAGTATGTTTTGGGCAGTGCAAGGAATGGCAGCAGAATTTTCTTCTGGTTTGATGGCAAATGCTAAGATTTCGAAATCAGGAGAAGATATTTCGATGTTGGTTTTGGGAATGCAATCGAAGTATTTGAAAAAAGCTATTGGTAAAATTGTATTTACGTGCGAAGATGGAGAAAAAATAGATGCGGCTATAAAAGAAGCGATTGAAACCAAGAAAGGTGTATCACTAAATGTGACAAGTAGAGGTGTAGACGAGGAAGGAGATGTTGTTTCAGAATTTCAATTTACGTGGACATTCAAGTTGAGAGAAAAAAAATAATAAACCCAATACTTAAAACATTTTTAATTTCTGTACTATTTAGTTTTATTGTTTCTTTTGTAAGTTGTTTAGCATTATTTCTTCACGAATCCTACAATAGTTACGGCTCAATTCGTATTGTAAATTTTTCTAGTGTTATGTATTTTATAATTCACTATTCATTGTTGGTTGTTTTACAGTTGATTACACTTAATTTTTTGGTTGGAATTCTGCTAAAAAAATTCAAAATCAGACTATCAAAACAAGCTATAATTTATGCTTTTTTAGCGTTGATTTATTTTATCGGAATTAATTATTACATTGATTTTAGGTTAATTGTAATCAATCCTACATAAAATATAAAAGCTGAGATTTATTCAGCTTTTTTTGTGATTTCTTGTTTCAAAATTGAAACCACTTCATCTATTTCTTCAAAATTTAGATGTGCAAATCCAAGGCGAATTTCAGTTTGATGTTGGGTTTGATATAAAATTGTTTGCGGAATAAACAATTCATATTTTGCACAATTTCGTTTTAATTCCATCAAATTTATAGGTTGATTAAAATTAATCCAAACCGCTAAACCTCCATTTGGACTCGTAAAAGTGATGAAATCATTTAATTCAGTTTTCAATTTCTGACAAAAATAATCGCGGCGTTCTCGATAAGTTTTACGATGTTTTTTTAGAATTCGATTAATTTCACCTTCGCTAATCATTTCACCTAAAACTTGCTCGATAAATGGATCAACTTGCTGATCAAGAATGGACAAATGTTTCTTGGTTTCGAGAATTAGATTTTTTGGCGCTACAATAAATCCAATTCGGTATCCTGGAGCAAGATAATGACCAAATTTTCCCGTGTAAACAACCATTCCATTTTGATCCGAACTTGCCAAAGGTAAAATAGGATGATTGCTATAATGGAAATCAAAATCGTAATCATCTTCCACAATCGCAAATCCAAATTCCTGCGAAAGTTGTAGTAATTCAACTCTCCTTTGTGAACTTAGCGTAACCGTTGTCGGATAATGGTGATGGGGTGTAACATATACAATTCGTATTGGAAATTGCTCGCATAATTTTCTTAAATCGTCGGTATCAATTCCGAATTCATCCGTTTTTATTTGTTTGATTTTAGCGAATTGTGTCTGAAAAATCATGTTACTTTTATAATAACTTAAATTTGCAACCGCAACAACATCATTTTGTTTCAGTAGAATTTCTGCAATTAAAAAAAGTGAAATTTCCGAACTTCTCGTCACTAAAATATTCTCTTTCGAAATATGTAAACCTCTTGTCAAATTGAGATAATTTGCTAAATTCTTTAAAAAGTACTCATTTTTGGACTGATTTACCTTTGAAATTGACGTTTTTCTTTTTAAAATAGCTGAATATAATTTAGCAGGAAGTTTTAGTTCTGCTAACCGATGATCGATTGTTCCATCGGTTAAATATAAGCGTTGATTAAAATTTTCGTACGGATTATCCAAAAGTATCGATTGTTCAAATTGAAAACCTGTTTTATCAGGATACAAATTGATTGAAAATTGCTTTGGAACAATGGTTTTCTGAAACTTTTGAGAAGATTGACTTAATACATAACTTCCTTTATTTGGAACGATTTCTATCCAACCTTGAGCTTCAAGTTCCTGAAAACTATTGACAATAGTATTGCGATGAAGCGTTAAAATTTCACTTAATTGTCTTGTTCCAAGTAATTTTGTCCCACTTGGAATATAGCCTAATTGTATTGCTTTAGCCAGCTGATTCGCTAATTGAAGATAAATAGGTGTATCCGAATTGCGTTCGATTTCTATAAAACTTTTGTATGGTATTTCAGCCGGACTATTCATTATCTGTAAACTGGTATATTCTTATAGATCGGAAAGGTACTACTTTCGCATCAGATTTAACTCAATTAAATAAATAATTAGTCAAAAATGAAGAAGATTACCATGGTATTGTGTTTAGCTGCACAAAGTATTTTTGCACAAAATTCGAATGATACCATTGCAATAGGTGAAGTTTCTATATTAGATAACCGGCTGAATACGCCACTTTCTAAAGAAAATAGAAACATTTATGTGTTAAGTAAATCAGAAATAAACAAATTACCTGCACGTTCTTTACAGGATGTGTTGCAGTATGCATCTGGAATAGATTTGCGTCAACGAGGACCGTTTGGAACGCAAGCTGATATTTCGATGGATGGCGGAAGTTTTGAGCAAACATTGATTTTGTTGAATGGAGTAAAAATTATGGATCATCAAACGGCTCATAATGCGTTAAATCTTCCCATTCCTCTAGAAGCGATTGACAGAATTGAAGTGGTACGTGGTCCGGCTGCTCGTGTTTACGGAAATAATAGTTTGACAGGTGTTATTAATATTGTCACTCGTCAACCAAAGAAAACGGGCGTTTATGCGAATACCTATTTTGGAACAAGTTTTAAGAAAGATATCGAAGATACAGGTGACACCTACGCAAGTAGAGGTGTGCAACTTGGTGCGAATTTGGCAAAAGAAACGCATCAACATCAGTTGTATGTGAGCCATGATTGGGGAAATGGATACCGATACAATACGGCTTACGAGAACAATAAATTGTATTATCAAGGGAATTTTCAGTTTGATGATGCCAATAGTTTAGTTGCTTCGTATGGTTATGTGAAAAATGGATTTGGAGCAAATGGCTTTTATGCATCTCCGGGTGATAAAAATTCGAAAGAATTGGTTGAAACAACATTAGTTAACATTCAATCAAAGCATCAATTATCGGATCGAATTACCTTAGCGCCACGAGTGAGTTATCGATACAATTTTGATGATTATCGTTATTATAAAAATGATTTGAATAAAGCGCGTTCTCTGCATTATTCAAATTCTATTTCGGGAGAAGTGAATTCTACGTATCAATTGAATAAAGGGCAAATTGGAGTAGGAGTAGAATACCGAAATGAGCAAATTTCATCCACAAGTATCAAAAATCATACACGCGATAATGTTGGATTTTATGCGGAATATAAAACGGATATTACACCAAAATTGAATGTAAATGTCGGAACATATGTTAACTATAATTCGCAATATGGTTGGCAAGCATTTCCAGGAATTGATGCGAGTTATGCGGTAAATTCGAACTTGAAATTGATGGTAAATGCAGGTACAAGCCAGCGAATTCCCTCGTTTACAGATTTATATTTGGATCAGCGACCAGGAAATATAGGAAATGTAAATGTAGAATCTGAGAAGGCTTTTCAAACAGAAATTGGTTTCAAATACAACAAGAGAAATTGGACGTTTAATGCCTATTATTTTTATCGTTCGATCACAGACTTTATCGATTGGGTACGTTTAACATCTAATGAACCATGGCAAGCACAAAATTTTGGAGATTTAAAAACACACGGATTTAATACGAAAGTTTCGTACTTAGCAAATCTTTCTGCTAATCAAAATTTGAAGTTTTCTTTGAGCTATTCTTATCTTGATTCTGAGTTTAAAAATGTGGATGATCAATACAATTCTAAATATAAAATAGAAAGTTTAAAACATCAGTTAATCAATACTATAGATTATTCAATCGGAAAAACTACTTTAAGTGTAGCGAATCGTTATAATACACGTCAATCATATAAATCTTATTGGATTACTGATGCAAGAATTAATCATTCATTCAAAAATAATTTGAGTATTTATTTTGATGCGCAAAACATTTTTAACACAACATATAACGAAGCTGGAGCAATTCCGTTACCAACAACTTGGATGAGTTTAGGAATTAAGTTTACTGGAATTTAAATGATGACAAACATTTAACATTCTCTTTAATAGTTTATATTATAAATGCGGTGAGACAACTTTTTTAGGAAAGTTGTCTCTTTTTGATTCCATAAATTTCTTCCTAACTTTGCTAAAATAATTTGTATGATTATCATCGATTCGCTATCTCACGATGCTTATTTCAATATAGCTTTAGAAGAATATTTATTGTACCATTATCCAACGGAAGATATTTTTTTGTTGTATATCAATGCGCCGTCAATTATTGTTGGGAAATTTCAGAATACATTGGCCGAAATTAATTTGGATTATGTCACTGAAAACAACATCAAAGTTGTTCGTCGCATGTCGGGTGGTGGTGCTGTTTATCACGATTTAGGGAATCTAAATTTTTCTTTCCATACGTTATTGGGACAGAATGATTTTATGGATTTTTCGACTTTTACAGAACCTGTTGTCAAATTATTAAAAGGTTTGAATGTTTCTGCAAAATTGGAAGGAAGAAACGATTTGTTGGTTGATGGTAAAAAGTTTAGTGGAAATGCAAAATTGGCCCGTAATGGAAAAATGATTCAACACGGAACGATACTTTTTAATTCGGACATGTCGGTTTTAGGCGATGCGTTAAAAATTAATCCATTAAAATATGTGGATAAAGCGATTAAATCTAATCGTGCACGTGTGATTAATTTGATTGAATATTTTCCAAATGAAATGACGACGGATGAATTGAAAGCTTTGTTGATTGATGAAATGTTAGAAACAAATAAAGGAGCAACAATTTATCATTTAACAACCGAAGATTTGAATGGTGTTGCGAAATTGATTGAAGAAAAATACCAAACATGGGATTGGAATTTTGGTTTTTCACCAAAATATAATTTCAAAAATGCAAAGAAAATTCCAGCAGGTTTTATTGAAGTTCACTTGGATGTAGAGCGAGGCGGAATAATTGAAAAAGCTAAAATATTTGGTGATTTCTTCGCTTCAGAACCGATTGAAGGTTTAGAAAATAAACTAATTGGTGTAAAACACAATGAAGAAGAAATTGCAAAAGTTTTGAATTCTATTGATGTAACGGATTATTTTGGAAAGGTTACAGTAGGCGAAATTTTAGAGATACTGAACTAGAACGTGATATCTTAAAAAAAGCAATCAGCATTTTCTCCAAGAACGGTCGATGAAATATAGATTCATAAAGAATCATGGGCGCCAATTTCCGATTGAGAAAATGTGTTTTCTATTAAAAATCAATTCCAGTAGCTACTATAAATGGAAAAAAAGAAGTTTTTCTTCTAAAAATGACGATACTAAATCTACTGAAAACGAATATACGTTGCGTTTAGAGAATGATGATTATATTATCGAAATTAATGCAAAAATTGGAGAACAAACTATAGAATCTGATTCAGTTTTAGCTAATGGAACAATGACAATCACTCGAAAATCTGATAAAAAACTACAATGACAAATTTTGAAGGAGGAACAGCTTGTTAATTCTTAAATAAAAAGACAAAGCAATTTGCTTTGTCTTTTATGATTATACTATTTTTTATTAAAATTAAAGGTTTTTCCATTTTGAATTAATTTCATTTCTGAACCATTTTCATTAAAATTAATTCTAATTTTTGCAGGAGCAAATTCAAATTCGGTTGTGGAAATTGCTGTTAGCGGAAATGCAGATTGTCCTGTTCCTTGTGCCATAAAAGTTCCATCTTCTACGAAAAATTTAATTGCAATAGGAAGTTCATTAGAAGAATATTCGTGCGAATATTTTTCTAAAATTTCTGAAGAAACATCTATTGAAATAACTTTTTTAGGAAACTCTATTTTTTTGTTATGAGTAGCATTGTATAAATTAGTTTTAAGTAATTCTTTTGAAATTTCATTTGCATTTTGAGTAATAGCATAACAGAAAGCAGTATGATCAAAACAAAAAGTATAAGAACTAAAACCGTCAATAGAGCCGTTGTGTCCAATTCCTTTTGTGTCATTTATTTTATCATAAAATAATCCAAAACCAAATTCATCATTAATAGTTGTCATTTGTTTGACAGATTTTTCAGAAACTATTTTACCATTTAAAAGCGAATAAATAAATGTATTTAAATCTGTTGGTGTAGAAACCATGATACCTGCTCCAAGAGGAATTGTCATTGATGATTCTGGTAATAAATGATACGTATTATTGAAATAATTGTAAGATTTTGCTTCGTTTTGATTTATTAATATTTTTCCTCCAACTTTTGTGTTCTTTAACTTTAAAGGTTTAATAATGATATTTTCGATCAAATCTTGAAATGATTTTTTTGAAACATCTTCTAAAATGAAACCTAACAAAATATAATTTGTATTCGAATATCCTTCTTTTGTATTGGGTTCGAAATCAGATTTTAATGGGTAGATTTTTTCTAGCAATTGTTCTTTTGTTAAATCTTGCAAATACCATTCAAGAAATTC
Source organism: Empedobacter sp. UBA3239 (assembly GCF_002362875.1). Taxonomy (NCBI): domain Bacteria; kingdom Pseudomonadati; phylum Bacteroidota; class Flavobacteriia; order Flavobacteriales; family Weeksellaceae; genus Empedobacter; species Empedobacter sp. UBA3239. The sequence goes on from NZ_DEVJ01000092.1 coordinate 7,157, forward strand.
TTTGTTGCTTGTAATATTATTAATTCCAGATTGATGTTGTAGCAAATTTTGAATCGTAATTTTATCTGCATTTTTTACTTTCGGATAAAATTTTGAAAGTTTTGTTTCAAGCGTTAATTTACCATTTTCTATCATTTTCATAATCAAAGTTGCTGTAAAAGTCTTTGTGATGGAACCAATCCTAAATTTTGTGTCGTTATTATTGACAAGATTACTCTCATAGTCACGATTTCCGTACGAATTAGAATAAATTTCTTTTCCATTCTCGAAAATAGAAACACTTCCTGCACCAATTTTTTGTTCATGTAAAGAAAGAAATAAACTATCCAAAGCTGGTTTGTTAATTTGTTGCGCAAATGTACTAGTAGTAGCTATACAAGTCAGTGCTAATAAAACTTTTTTCATATTTTTTGTGGTATTAATAATGATAATATTGTGGTTAAAACAATGATAAATAACAAGGTAGCAATGAAAGCAAAAACTTGTTTTGTATTTTTCATGTTTGTAACAGTTTTGAAACCTATGTATAAAAAATAGAGCATTATACACAAGAAAAATATCGCAATAAAAGCTACAATTACAAGTACAATCATTGTTGGGGCTTCATGTAAAACTTCGAGATTATTTGTTGTAATTCCTTTTAGAACTTTGTCCATACTTTTGTTGACAATTGGAATAAAATCGGTAATAAATACAATGTAATAGGCTATTCTAGAGATTAAAACGACGTTTACAATGTCTATAATTCGTGTTCTGTTATTGATGATTTTTCCTAAAATATAAAATAGGAGAATAGCAATCGCTAGATTTCTCGTATTTTGATACAACAAATCGAGATAAGAATAAGGAATTCCATTTTTCTTGATGCTTAAAAAATCAGGGAAAAAAGATTCAGTAATTTTGGCGATATAAGTGAAAAAGAAATGCGAAAATAGCCCAATAATGAATAGTATTTTTTCATCGAAATATGCAAATGGATTAAGGAGTTTTTTTATCATTTTTTAGTGTATTTATTGTGTTAACAAATTCATCTGGCTGATCGCAGCTCACCAAATATTTTACATTTTCTAATTCAATAGCAACAAGTTTTGTACGATTTTTTATATTGCATCGATAATTGTCCATAGATCTTCCTATCAAACCTATAAATCCTCTGCATCCAACGATTATCAAATTATTTTGAGATTTTCTTGTAATAATTTTCACTTCATTTATCGGAATAATATTCGTTTTTATTTTTGAAATAAGATAAATATTATTCAAATCAACTTTAATTTTATTTAAAGAGATTAAATAATAATACGCAAACAATGGATAAATAATGATTGCATAAATCACCGCAACATATACTTCTGTTTCTTTAAACAATATTCCTCCAATTAAGATTAATAATACAATTAAAATAGCAGTTGTAACCTTAAAAAATAGCGACATCGATACTGAAAATTCTTTATTCATCGGACATTGTTTTTATTTTATTAATCAAATCATCTACTTTATTTCGCATGGTTGGATAGCTGACTTCAAATTCTTTCGCCATGTCTTTTAAACTTCCTGAGTTGACAAAGAATTGCATAATAAATGCTTGTTCTTCATTTGTAAGTTTCAGAAATAAAGGAAGTTCATAGTTTCCTACAACTTGTGTTTCGCAATGGTTGCAAATTAATTTTTCGACCGCTAATTCTTCGGCACAACTGGGACATATAACAGGAAGTTTTTTCATTGTGTTAAATAATATCAAAATTAATTTTAATAAAATTAAATAAAACTTTAATTAATTCAAAATATGAAATCATATTTTTTCAACTTTAATATTATTGATACATTTGCAACCTAAGTTTTAGTAAAATGAATTTTAAGAAATTAGCCCTTGCAGCATTAGCGTTAGGGACAACAGCATATATCGTTAATCACAATAAGAAAAATGTAAAATACAAACCTGCTCAAAATTTTGATTTAGGTGGATTTTTAGGACGTTGGTACGAAATTGCACGTTTGGAAAATAAAGCGCAAAAAGGACAAACGAATGTGACGCATCGTTTTAATTTGAACGAAGAAAATGGACAATTGGAAGTGATTGTGCGCGGCTATAATGCGAAGAAAAAAGGGTGGGAAAAGATTGAAGGAATTGCAGCACAAGACATCGAAAATGTTGGGTTGTTTTCGACAACGTTTTTACCAATTTTTGCAAAAAAATTATATGTAATTGATTTTGATAAAGATTACAATAATGTATTAGTTGCAAGTGAAGATTATAAAAAGTTATGGATTCTATCGCGTAAGAAAGAGATTTCGGATAAGGTAAAAGACAGATTTTTTGATTCGGCAAAGAAAGTAGGATTTGATCCAAGTAAGTTAATTTGGCCTTCTCAAGTTCCGATTGCGAAATAAGATTATTTATTTTTAAGACATAAAAAAAACCTCGAGAATTTCTCGAGGTTTTTTGTTTTATTATTTTTGGTTTTTCTTTTCCCAATCGATCGGGAAATTACAACTTTGGTATTCTTTTCCAATTTTAATGTAAGCATCACCAACTTGACGTTTTACCCAATCCATCAACAATGTACGTTCTTTATCTTGAACCGCAAATTTCTGAATTCTATAGTAATCATCTTGGTAATTGATTTTATGCTCTGGATAAAATTTATTGATTTTTAAGATTCTTAAAGCTTTTCTGTTATCAAAATCATCTTCGAAAACTTGAGAAATATCTCCTTCATTTAATGTTGCAATTGCTGTAAACATTGGTAGAGGCAAAGCCATTTTCTCGAAACGATCGTCACCAGAATTTTGGTTCATGATATTTCCTGAGTTAAATTTTGTGTATTTATCATCAGAAAATCTTAATGCAGCATCTTTAAATGTCATTTTTCCGTCGTTAATTAAAACTCGAATTGAATCTAATTTATTATAAGCCTTTTTTATTTCGTCTTCTGTTGGTTTCAACGTAATCAAGATATGGCGCAAATCTAATTCTTGTCCACGACGTTTTTCTAACTTAATAATATGATATCCAAAATCAGTTTTGAATGGATCAGAAATTTCACCTTCTTGTAAGTTAAACGCCACCGCATCAAACTCTTTTACCATTTTACCACGAGAAACTTTTTTGTATTCACCTCCGTTACTTGCAGAACCTGGATCTTCTGAATATAAAATTGCTTTCGTTGCAAAAGAAGCACCTTCTTCAATTTCTTTTTTGATTTCTTTTAATTGATCAATAATCTTTTGTTGATTTTCTTGCGAAACTTCAGGATAAGTTACAATATGGCTAATCGAAACTTCGTCTTTTACGTCTGGTAACTCACCTTGGTGTTTTTCGAAAAACAAACGAACTTCTTCTGGCGTAGCATCAGCGCCTTTTACAACCATTTCTCTTTTGTTACGTGCATAAATATTATCTTCTACGATATATTTAGTTTCGTTTTTCATTTCCGCCATTGTACGGAATCCAAAATAGTCTAAAATTTGTTTTTCTCCTCCAGCTTGAGCAATCCAACCTTCGATTTGGTTGTTTAATTGACGAGTTACCTCGTCTTGTGTCACTTTGATTAAAGTATCTTGTTTTGCACGATCAACCAACATTTTGTCTAACATAATGTCATTTAGGAAATCACATTTGTCTTCGACTTTCATCCCTTGTTGTTTCGACATTAAATAATCTCGATCTACATCAGACTCTAAAACAATCTGATCTCCGACAACAGCAGCTATACCATCTACTTTAGCAAGACGTTTGGGTGTTGGTTTTGCTGTTTGCGCAAAAGTATTTACCGTAAATAATGCTGCAATTAGCAACATCATACTCGATTTAAATTTCATATACTTTAATTTCATTTTAATATTCTAAGCTCGATAAAAAAACTTACCGATGAGCAAATTTAACTTTTTTTGTTAAAGTCCAACATATTTTAATTTCCTTTAACAAAAGAATTGATTTTTTAGTTTATTGTTAAGATTAAACTAAGCCAAATGTACGCAAAGAAACATTCCAAGCAGATTCGAAATCAAAAAGATTCAAACCATGTTTTTCTTTATGCTCATTTGCGAAACTAATTAACTTCTCGGTTGGCATATTTCCGACCATATCACTTTTTGACATTGGACATCCGCCCAAACCTTTTATAGCACCATCAAAACGACGACAACCATTATCATAAGCGGCTTGTACTTTGGAATGCCATTCGGTATAAACGGTATGAAAATGTGCGCCAAATTCAATTTCTGGATAATGAGGAATCAAATTTTGGAACAAATCAACAATTGTTTTTTCGTCTGCAACACCAATTGTATCTGATAAATTGATCGAAGAAATTCCAATATCAGCCATTTTTTTTGACCATTCTTTTACGATTTCTTCACTCCAAGTTTCTCCATAAGGATTTCCAAACGCCATCGAAAGATAAATTAACATATGTTTACCATTATCATTTGCGATTTGGTTGATTTCTTTCACCATTTCGAACGCTTCTTCACGACTTTTATTTGTGTTGAATTGTTGAAAATTCTCTGAAATAGAAAAAGGAAATCCAATAATATCCACTTTTTCGTGCTCAGCAGCTTTCATTGCGCCACTTTTGTTGGCCACAACAACAGATAATTTCGATTTTGAATTGGTTTTATCAATATTATCTAAAACTTCTTTCGTATCCGCCATCTGTGGAATCGCTTTTGGCGAAACAAAACTTCCACAATCTATTGCTTCAAAACCAACAGTCAATAAACGATTTAAGTAATCGATTTTCTTATCAGTTGGAATAAAATCTTTGCGTCCTTGCATTGCATCACGAGGACATTCAATAATTTTAAAAGTTAGCTCACTCATTTTTTTGGTTTATTTGCGCCTTAAAGGTAGATAATTTAGTAATTTTGACAAAAATTAAAACGCAATGCAAACAGAATGGAGAGAAAAGTTGGTAACACGCTTTTTGAAATATGTTAAAACTTACACTGAAAGTGAAGCTTTTTTAGATAAATTTCCAAGTACAGACCGTCAATGGGATTTAGCAAATTATTTGGTTGAAGAGTTAAAACAAATCGGTTTAGAAGACGTTTCTATTGATGAAAATGGTTATGTTTTCGGATATGTTCCTTCTACAGTTGATCACGAAGTGCCTACAATTGGGTTTGTTTCTCATATGGATACATCGCCAGATTTTTCTGGAGAAAATGTACAACCTCAAATTTGGGAAAATTATGATGGTGGAGATATCAAATTGAACGAATCAATGATTTTATCACCAAACGAATTTCCTGAATTATCTCAATATAAAGGTCAAACTATCATTACGACTGATGGTACAACATTATTAGGTGCTGATGATAAAGCTGGTGTTGCTGAAATTGTAACTGCTGCAGAGTATTTGATTGCTCATCCAGAAATTAAACATGGACGTATTGCTATTGGATTTACACCTGACGAAGAAGTTGGTCGTGGTGCAGATTTCTTTAATGTAGAGAAATTTGGTGCTGAATGGGGTTACACAATGGATGGTTCTGAAATTGGAGAATTAGAGTACGAAAACTTTAATGCTGCATCTGGAATTGTGACAATAAAAGGTAAATCTGTTCACCCAGGTTATGCAAAAGATAAGATGATTAATGCATCTAATATTGCAATGGAGTTTGCTGCACAATTACCAAACGATGAAGTTCCTGAATTAACTGAAGGTCGCGAAGGATTCTTCCATTTAGCTAAAATTACAGGAAATGTATCTGAAGCAAAAATGGTGTACATTATCCGTGATCACGATATGGAGCAATATGAAGCTCGTAAAGCTTTATTCTTACAAATTGCTGCTGATATTCAAGAGCGTTTTGATCATGAAGTAATTACAGCAGAAGTTTCTGATCAATATTTTAATATGATTGAGAAAGTAAAAGAGAAATTCCAATCTGTTGAAATCGCAGAACAAGCTTTGAAAGACTGTGGTGTTACGCCAAATATCAAACCAATTCGTGGAGGTACAGATGGTGCTCGTTTATCTTTTATGGGATTACCTTGTCCTAATATCTTTGCTGGAGGTCATAATTTCCACGGACCTTACGAATATGTTCCGGTAGAATCTATGGAAAAAGCAACAGAAATTATTGTACGTATTGCAGAATTAACAGCTGAAGGAGCGAAATAATTCTTACAATATATCTTAAAAATAACTTAAGTTTTCTTTTTTGGTTTAAATTTTGCATAATTTCAAATCAAATTAGAAAACTTTTTTTATGAAAAATATCGTATTATCAGCAGCCGCTATATTTTGTTCAACTTTTGCATTTGCGCAAGAAGAGATAAATGTTGGAGATTTTAATATCTTAAAAGTTTATGATAAAATTCCAGTTGAATTAATTTCATCAAACGAAAACCTAGTGAAAGTAGATGGAGTTAATGCGAGCGATGTTCAAGTTGAAAATAACAAAGGTGAACTGAAATTGAAAATGACAGGAACCAAATTGATGCAAGGAGGAGAAGCAACGGTTAAGGTTTATTACAAATCATTATACGAAATTCAGGCAAGTCAAGGTTCTCACATTTATTCTGATGATGTTGTAAAATCACAAGCATTGTATTTGACATCTAACGAAGGTTCATCTATCAAATTACCAATCGAAACATCAAAATTAGAAGTCAAAATAAATTCTGGTGCTGAAGTAATTTTAACTGGTGATACTGAATTTCAGACTGTAATTGCAAATTCTGGAGGGAAATATTATTCGAAAACATTAAATTCTGATACAGCAAGTTTAACAACAAATGCAGGAGGAGTAATAGAAGCGAGAGCGGAGAAATCTGTAGATGCAAAAACTAGAGCAGGAGGAGTGATTGATATTTATGGTAATCCAACGCAACGTAATCAGAAAAAATTAGCTGGTGGAAAAATTAATTTTAAATGATTTAGAACTTTAACAATAATATAAAAGCAACGATTAATTTGTTGCTTTTTTTGTTTGATACAACAAGTAAATTAATTCGACATATTTGCTATAACTTATCGTTCCTTCTTGGTTATTTGCCTTCAAAAACTGATTATTTAATTCAGAAAAAGTATCGCTTGTAGCACCTTCATATTTCAAATAATGTTTTAATTCGGCTTTTCTGTCTTGCTTTATTTTAGAATGCATATTATCCAATTCCATTTTCACAAAATACGGATCAGATTTGTAAATAGCACCTAAAAGCGTATAAATACTTTTATAATAAAACGAATAATTAATTTCAGGATTTCTAGATTTTGCACCTAAATAATAAGCCAAAAAATTAGCTTCACTTTCTGATGCAAATCCCATTTGGTGTCCATATTCGTGGAAAAGTGTAGCAGGTTGTTTTAAATTTGTATTGTATCTGTTCAGATTTGCTTCTGCCGTAAAAGGGTTATAGTATCCCAAAATACCCATATAATTTTGCATTTCCGAAATCCAAGATAATTTGTATTGTGTATCTTTTAATAATCGATAATTTTTTAACCATTTTACATTATTTACTTGGTGTTGTAAAGCAAAAAATTCTTGATTATAATCTTTTAAATTAGATTTGAATTTTATCGTTGTTGTTGAATCATTGTGTTCGATTAAATTTCTTGCTGATATTGCTTTATCAAGTTCGTAGCAATAGATTTCTTTCAGAATTTTAGGTTGAATAACGATTTTTTCTTTGTCAATAGTTAACGTTTGTTTTTTGTACATCACGCTCCAAGCAAACGTGTAAATAAAATAGATACAGTTTACAAAAATCATAATGCAATAAATTGAATGCGAAACTTTTTCTTTCGATTTGAAAAAACTTCGAATCAATTTAAAAATCAATACAAAACCGATTATTCCAATGATTAAATAAAACAATTCTCCAACAGGAAAATGAACTGAATTCGTAATTTTTGCAATAAATCCTGAAATTGGAAATGTAAGATGATTGACGATGAAATCATCAACGCTTTCGATTGAAAATAGTATCGAAAATAAAATAATTTGAAATAGAAAAATAAGGATACTTCGATAAGTTTTATTCAACTTCTTTAGCATATTGATTAGCGATATAACTGATATAAATTAACTGAAAAGTGTGGTAAAGCATAACCGGAATCAAATAAATACCGATATCTCCCGTAAAAATAACTGCTGCAATTACCGAGCCATGAACCAATGATTTTTTAGTCGAACAAAATTGAATTGTGATATCATCTTCTCGATTAAAATTCATTTTCTTACCAATCCATTTTGAAAGTTTGAAAAAGAAAAAGAATAACGCAACTACAATTATGAAAACTGCCAACAACGGAAGAACGCCTAATTTTGTAAATAATCCATCCAAAAAAGTATGACTAAAACTGTTGTAAACAATAAGTACAATGGTTAGTTTATCTAAATTACCGAATTGCTTTTTATATTTATTGTAAAAGAACCCTAAATAAGGTTGAAGAAGAGCTCCGATAAAAACAGGTAAAATAATTTTAAGAACTAAATCCAAAAAAGTTCCTAATAAATCAAATTCACCATTACTTTTTGATAAAAACAAACTCATCCAAAGCGGTGTAACAACAATACCTATTAGTCCAGAAATACTTGCGTTAAAGATAGCACTTGGTATATTTCCTTTCGCAATAGAAACCATTACAACTGACGAAGAAACTGTACTTGGTAACGCGGCTAAATAAAATATTGCGACATACAGAGTAAAATAAATTGGGTAATTTTTTATGAAAGGATAGAAACACAAGACTAATAATGGAAAAAATATAAATGTGATGGATTGAATCAAGACATGCATTTTCCAATTTGCTAAATCTTTAAAAACTTCTTTCCAATTAAGTTTTAATCCATAAAAAAAGAATACTAAGATAACTCCAATATCAATTACTGTGTTCAGATTAAAATCTTTGTAAGACCACAAACTAATATCGGGGAAAAAATAGGCAACAATAATGGCAACGAATAAAAACAGAATAAATGGATCAGGTAATTTATTTAGAATTTTCAAAATCAATAAAATTTAAACAAAAATAATAAATATGATGACCCGTAGTGCATTTAGTTA
>NZ_DEVJ01000006.1:0-664 GCF_002362875.1 Empedobacter sp. UBA3239
TCGTGAAAAAACAATGTTATATGCAACCATATGCCAACATCGTCTACAATTGAAATGTTTAAAAATCAAGATTTAAGAACTGGTGGATTTTTTGAACTTTGCATTCAAGTTTCAGAAAGTTCAAAAAATGATATTGTTCAGAAATATTTTGATTTTTTTTGGAATCAACCAAATGTTGAAGGTCCATTTGATAATGACTTAAAGCCAATTAATAAAATAATTGATTACCGATTAGAAGGGATTTTAAATATTGAAAATGTAAAAATACCATTCATAAATTTTAATATAAAAGAAGAAAATCCAATTGAAACAGGATCTTATTGGTTTGACATCTCTTTCTACATTACAACTATTGAAAAACTATTTCAAATCGAACCGCAGAATTGGGACGAAAAAAGTAACTGTCCAAAAGAATTGTTAGAATATCTTTTACAGTTAATGAAAAAATTATACGAAATACATCCTTTTAAATTAGCTTTACTTGACTTTGAGATTTCAGGAGAATATCGTATTGAGGATTTGAAAAATTTAGACTTCGTAAATTGGTCTAATTCAATTTTATATATTGGAAAAGAAAACTTAGACAAAGTCAACGAAGAAAACTTAAAATATGTAAAAATATTGAATGAATAATATGGCTGCATATAACAAAGGTTTGGCGAAA
>NZ_DEVJ01000006.1:795-3320 GCF_002362875.1 Empedobacter sp. UBA3239
GCGCCAAGCCTCGAAACGTTGTACGACATAGTAAAACCGAACCAAACAAAATGAAAGTCAGAGAAGAAAAGTTAAGAACAATTATAGAATGGTCGGAGAAAAACGAAGATGTAAGAGTTCTTCTTCTGACAAGTTCACTTGTAAATCCTTTAGCACTTGTTGACGAATTTAGTGATTTAGACATTGAATTTGTTTTTGAGGATAATACAAATTACATTTCAGACAAAAGCTGGACGCTTAAATTCGGAAATCCAATTGCTATGATTGAAGAAGACGAAAGTTGTTTTAACCATAAACACGCAATGAAAATGCTACTTTATGAAGACGGTGTGAAAGTAGATTTTAAACTTTACAGCAAATCAAAATTTATAAAGGAAACGCAAGAGAAAGAATTACCAGAAGATTGGGATATTGGTTATAAAATTTTAATTGATAAAGATGGTATTACAAAGCAAATGCTGAAACCAACTTATCAAATTTCCATTATCAAAAAACCGTCTGAAAAAGAGTTTCAAAATCTAATAAACGATTTTTGGTGGGACACAACTTACGTGGCAAAGTGTCTTGTGAGAAATGAAATATTCTATGCGAAATTTATGTCGGAAACCGTTATTCGCACAGAATATTTAATTCCTTTAATTGAATGGCACATTGCAAGTGAACACAATTGGAACATAACGACCAATAAATATGGACGACTTTTCAAAAAGTATCTTAACCAGGAAATGTGGGCTAAAACAGAACAAACATTTTCAGGGAGCGATATAAAGGAAAATTGGACTGCTCTATTTTCAATGACTGATTTAGTTTCAGAAATAGGAACTGAATTGTCAAAAAAATTAGAGTACAAATACCCGGATAAATTAGAAAATGACATACGAAAATATTTAGCTGGACTAAAACCCAAAACATAACTACGTCGTACAACATCGTATTGGCAATAGGCGGGCTGAACGGCTTCGTATCAACGGAAGTGCAAAATTCAACTTCTGTTCTTCGATTAAAGTTCAGTGCTAAAAATCCCGCCCATCGCCAATACGCGGCACGTTACACGTAATTTTACAACACTATGACTATAAAAAATCTGTTTGCTATAATTCTGAAATTAATTGGACTATTTTTTATTATTTTCATTTTCACAATATTTATTCCCGAACAAATTAACGTTCTTTTAAATATGGATATATTCTATCCAGGTGTAGAAACATTTGTTCCATTTCCAATCATAACAATTATTAGTATATTAATTATTCTTTTTATTATCTATTATTTAACAATTTATAGAACAGAAATAATGATGAAGTTTTTAAGAATCGATAAATACTTTGGAAATGAAAAAATTGAAAATAATGAAATAAGCATTTCAAAATTTGTACAAATCGGAATTCTAATTTCATCAGTAATTATTTTAGTTTTCAATCTTCCAGAATTTATTAAGGATATAATTACATATTTAAGTGCAAAAGATGCGTATAAACAAAGTTTAACGTTTATATTTTTAGGAAGTGGGATTACCTCTGTTCTGGCAATAATTCTATTAATTTTTAGTGATAAAATATCTAAATCTCTTACAAAATAGTAAAACTACGTGTAACATACTATTTGCGAAAAAACGGGCTGAAGGCAAACTTTTTTGTCATTATTTTCCGCTCGCAAAATTGCTTTTCTTAAAACAATACACTAATTTAGTTTTAGCCAAGCAATTTGCTTGAACGGACGAACTTGAACTTCGTTCAATTTCTCTCCCGTTCTTCGCAAATACTCGGCTCGTTATGTGAAAGCTATTGAAAAAATGAACTTTAAAATATTCATATTATTTCTCTTAATAAGCAAAAATATTATTGCTCAAAATAACGAATCTTATATTTTAACAAATAAGTCAGATAATTCAGAAATAAATTACGAACTATTTAATTGTTTTATAGAGTTCTTAGATTGCGAAAATTATAAAGATAAATATAGCAGCATTGAGGATGTATTTAAACCAATAAACGGAGACTTTATAATTTATAATTTTATTAAAACATTTCGGGGCGAATCATATACTGGTGAAACTAAGACTTTTCATGATCTATTAATTCTAAAGATTGATAAAGAAAGTAACAAAATTATTGATGGATTTCAATATACAAAAGAATGGGCTGAAATGCCACCTTCGACTGATTTGTATAGACTTACAAACAAGTCAATAACAATAGATAAAATAATTAATATTAAAGATTTAGAATTTAAAAATTTAGATTATTTTGAGTTAACAGAAGATGATTTGCTTGATGAAAGCAACATTTTAATAACAAAATAGCCATCACATAACATCGGTAACTGTTGCACAACTCCTATTTTAAATAAAAATACGATATATTGGACCTCGTTTAAGCCTTTTTAAGCGAGGTTTATTTTTAGAAAAATATATTAATGTAAAATTAGGTTTGCTTAAAAACTCTCTTTTTAAGGAGTGAAGGAGTACTTTTGTAAAAAGCTGTATTTCCCTTGTTTTAGGGAAACAACTTGGGCTAAAACACTTG
>NZ_DEVJ01000047.1:0-29753 GCF_002362875.1 Empedobacter sp. UBA3239
ACAACTTTTATATACAATCTAATACAAATGCACTACCGGTATATAATACAATATAAGATCAATAAATTATACAAGCATATTTTATTTATACTTAAATTATCTTCGAAAACGAATTATCATATTCGTAAAATAGAAGAAAATCAGTCCAAATTAGCGTTAAATAAAGGTTTTCATAGAGTATGGATTGCTAATTAATTCGGAAATCAATATAATTATTAAGATAAAAACATTTAAAATGTCTTAAAAATAAATTATATCTAATCATCTTCGAGAACGAATTATGAATATCACAAAACGAAAAAGTCAAACTTTACAAAGTTTGACTTTTTAATTTATATTTTTTGTAATGATAAATTAGGACAAAAATGGATGAAAATAACCAAATCCAATAACCAAAAAGTGGTAAATCATATTCATGTATTTGTAAAATATCTAATCTTGTCAAATGATTAACTCCATATAATGAAATCTGTATAATGGCAATAATACTTAATATTAATCCTACTTTTTTCTTATAAAAAATCCAAGAAAACAATAATGTAAAGTTTCCTAACCAACAGATAAAATCAATTGGTAACTCTGATATCGTTATATATCCTAATATTAGATATGCTATTCCTAAATATTCTGCTTTAGACTCTCCAGAATAATATTCAATAAAATCAATACTTAATAAGTGAACAGGCAAAATTAAACTCACCAAATAAGTTAAAATACTTACAAATAAAAACAGATTATTTTTCCAATTTAGCTTCAAACTCTTCTATTTGCTTTTCCAATTTTTTATTCTCTTTTTCCAATTTTTTTTGAGGACTAAACATTGCATAAACCAGCAAGCCTACTCCTACTCCAACAACAGCTCCAATTTTTTCGTTCTTATTAATTGCTTTCGAAATTGCAATTCCTGCTGCTGCTCCAGTTGTTACGATAGAAACTGTATTTTCAAAACCTTTTGATTTTGTGTCCAAAACTTCTAATAAATTATTCATAGTTGATTATTTTTCAGTAAACGTTGCAATAAATATTCCTAAATATAAATCATTCCAAATTATTTTAAAAATTGTTCGTATTAATTCAAGTGTTTATCTTTGTTCGGTAACATTTTTAGAATGGAAATACAAGACAAAATTTTAGCACTTCGAGAAGAGCTTACTCAACATAATTACAATTATTACGTTTTAGACAATCCGACAATTTCTGATTTCGAATTTGATTTGAAATTGAAAGAATTGAAACGATTAGAAGACGAAAACCCTATTTTTTTTGATATAAACTCCCCTACTCAACGTGTTGGAGGAATGGTTACAAAGAATTTTCCGACGATTACGCACGAATTCAGAATGTATTCGTTAGACAATTCATATTCAATTGAAGATTTACAAGATTGGGAAAAACGAATTGAGAAAACGTTAGGTGAAAAAGTAGAATTTGTTTGCGAATTGAAATATGATGGCGCTTCGATTTCTATTTTGTATGAAAATGGAGAATTGACGCAGGCTGTAACGCGTGGAGATGGAACACAAGGTGATGAAATCACGAATAATATACGTACTATACAATCTGTTCCATTGAAATTGAAAGGAAATTATCCTGAACGTTTTTATATGCGTGGCGAAATTACAATTCCGCTCAATAAATTCGCTTCAATTAATGAAGAACGTGCTAATAATGGTTTAGAATTGTATGCAAATCCTCGAAATACCGCTTCTGGATCATTAAAATTACAAGATAATACAGAAGTTGCGAAACGCGGTTTACAATGTTTCCCATATTATTTTATCGGAAATAATTTACCTTATTCTACACAATGGGAAATGCTACAAGCCGCTGATGAATTAGGTTTTAAGATTCCGCATACATCAAAATTATGTACTTCTTTGGAAGAAGTTTTAGCTTTTTTAGATCATTGGGATATCGAACGTAAAAATTTACCTTACGAAACGGACGGAATTGTGATCAAAGTAAATTCTTTTTCGCAACAAGATGAATTAGGTTATACTGCGAAATCTCCACGTTGGGCAATGGCGTATAAATTTAAAGCTGAAGCTGCCGAAACCGAATTATTGAGCATCGATTATCAAGTTGGTCGTACTGGAGCGATTACGCCTGTTGCAAATCTTGCACCTATTTCTTTGGCTGGAACAATCGTAAAACGTGCTTCTGTCCACAACGAAGATATTATTAAAAAGTTGGATATCCGCATTGGTGATATGGTTTATGTGGAAAAAGGCGGCGAAATTATTCCGAAAATTGTTGGTGTTAATACTGATGTTCGCAAACCTGGAACGGAAGAAATCGAATTTATTAAAAATTGTCCTTCTTGCGGAACAGAATTAATTCGTAACGATGGCGAAGCACAGCATTATTGTCCAAATGAAAATGGTTGCGAACCTCAAATAATTGGAAAATTAGAGCATTTTGTTTCTCGAAAAGCAATGGATATTGAAAGTATTGGTGGTGAAACAGCTGTTTTGCTACACAAAGCAAATTTGCTTAATAACATTGCTGATTTTTATACTTTACAAAAAGAAGATATTTTGCCTTTGGAAAGAATGGCTGAAAAATCTGCTCAAAATATTATTAATTCTGTCGAAAAATCTAAAGAGCAACCTTTCGAAAAGGTGTTGTACGCAATTGGAATTCGTCATGTAGGTGAAACGGTTGCAAAAAAATTGGTTAAACATTTTCAAAATATTGATCGTTTGATGAATGCAACAATGGAAGAATTAGTTTCTGTAACGGATGTTGGAGAAAAAATTGCAATTTCGATTAAGGAATATTTTAAAGAAGAACAACATCAGATTTTGATTCAACGTTTACGTGATTATGGATTGAATTTCGAGATTGGTGAAGAAGCAAAACCTTTGTCAGATTCTTTGGAAGGTAAAACGTTTTTGTTTACAGGAACTTTGACTAAATTCAATCGTACTGATGCACAAAAAATGGTGGAAGATCATGGCGGGAAAAATATTTCTGCAGTTTCTAAAAACTTAAATTTCTTGGTTGCTGGCGATAAAGCTGGAAGTAAATTGAAAAAAGCAGAAGAAATTGGAACAGTTGTCGTGTTGACGGAAGACGAATTTTTAAATATGATTAACGGCTAATGGAATCAGGATTAATTGCTGTCATTATATTCGGAATTGTATTATTGATTTTGATTCCATTTATCTATTATGGATTACGAATGGCTGGCTACAACAAAGCTGCAATGATAGTTTCGCTTACGATATTTTTTATTGTGATGATTCCAATGGTAAAATATGGTTATAGAAGTCAAATGTATTCTAATGATGATTTGAAAACTGATTTACATCAAGCTGGAATTGGGTTTAAAGGAAATTTAAAAATTGTTTCGACTGACATTTCTGGAATTAAAAACATGAAACAAGAAACAGTTTTGATTATGGATTCTGCCGATGTCAATACAATTATTAATCGAATAGAAACTGATTCTCGCTTCAAAATTTCTCCAGAAATGTTGAGTTTGAAAGAAGAATTAGGCTCGAATGCAAAACATAAAACCAATAGAAATTATCGTTTCAAAGATAATTTTATTTTAGAAACTTACGGAATGTCTGATGATTACACGATTCGATATTCGGAACTGAAATTTAGAAAAGGAAATGACACGGTTTTCTTCAAAAAAGAAGAAGTGTATTAAAAAGATAAAATCCGTCAATTGACGGATTTTTTTATTCAAGATTATTTATTTTTGAGATATTAAAACTATGACTTTTTGAATTTTCAATTTTCCTTTTAATAATAGTGGAATCTACTTTCAATGTGTCAAAATTGAATGTTCGAGGTTCTAAATAATATAATTCTAAAATAGAATCTTTTCTATTTATTGTTCCAAATTTATATTGTTTATTAGTTATAGTATCAAAATATATTGTATCGTTTTTCAAATAATATTTACCAACTTCTCGTGAAGGGAAAAAACAAAACGAATTTACAATATAAATACTATCTGATTTAAAATGATAGCTGATACCGCAACTTGCTGTTCCTTCACTAAAAGCAAATAATTTATCCTTACCATAAATTGTATTATCAGTAATTATTCCTGATGGATATAGAAAAACTAAAGTCAAAACAATAATGCTAATAAAGACAGGTATTCCTTTTTTGAAATTTCTTTCATCATCAAAATATTTATATAACTTTAGTATTGTAGAAATAATTAATCCTATGAATAAAATAAGTTCTATTAAATATAAAACAATCGCGAAAATTCCAGTTTCATGAATCCAAAAATGTTGTGTATTAATTAATAGAAACAATAACACTAAAGAACAAAAATGAAATGGATATAGTTTGAACATAAAACAAGTTAATCAAATTGTAATATAGCTATTATAAATCATTTATTTATAATTATTTTCCATCTTAATTAATTCATCAAATTCAACTAAAGTATTTTCACTTTCAGTCTTATAATTTTTAGATTTTCCTATAAAATGAATCAATTTTCTATCTTCAAAATAATAACGAAATTCTTCAATTTTCGATTTTTTATCATCAAATCCTTTCCAATATAAAGGAAAATTATAAGTTGTATCTTGTTCAAAAACAAAAGACTATTTATCATTTAACAAATAATATTCGGCTAAATATTGACCTGATTCTCCAAATTTTCGAACCACAATTTTTTCTAATTTATCGTTCAAAAAATAATAATTAATAAAACCACCTTCGGTAGAATCATCAGTTTCAATTTCTTTTATTTTTGTCCAAATTTTAATCGAATTAATTCGATTAAAATTTGATTTAATTGGATCTAATTTATTTTTAAAATCTTTTGAAATAATAACTTCAGAACTTTTAGAATCTTTTTGTTTTTGAGCAAATACATTAAATAAACTAAAAATAATAAACGAAATTAATAAAAGAGTTTTCTTCATTATACTAAAATTATTTCCATAAAATTCAATAAAATATACTAATTTTCAATCAATAATAATAGTGAATTTTATGCAATTTAGAGTCGCTCGTCATACCAATCAAATCAACGAAATAAAAAAATTCTATACTAAAGTTTTAAATTTTGAAATCCTTGGAGAGTTTCAAAATCATAATGGATATGATGGTATTTTTATTGGAAAACCAGATTTAGACTGGCATCTAGAATTTACAACAACTCACGAAGATGTCGATCATCACTTTGATGAAGACGATTGTTTGGTATTTTATCCAACAACGCAACAAAAATATAACAAACTCATTGAGCGTTTAGAAATTCATCATATCAAACCAATAAAATCGAAAAATCCGTATTGGAATGAAAATGGAATTTCTTTCTTAGATCCTGATGGATTTGTTGTCATTGTTTCACCTTTGAGAATTAAATAATTTGAAAAAATACATCTGCTTCATATTGCCATTTTTCATCTTTAGTTGCAAAAATGAAAATTCTACGAATTCTAAAACTCATAATGATTCAAATCCAAAAATTATTGAGAAAGAAAGCTTTATAAACGAAAAAGAAGATAAAATAATTCATCGATATTCCGTACCGAAAGGTTTTCAAAGAGAAAATTATAGTCAAAATGAATTTGGTTATTATCTACAACATCTGAAATTGAAAGACTTTGGAACACTTGTGAAATATTATAATGGAAAAGAAAAACCTGTAAATAATGTATACAATGCAGTGATTGATTTACCAATTGGAAACAAAGATTTACATCAATGTGCAGATGCAACAATGCGTTTGAGAGCCGATTATCTCTACCAACAAAAGCGTTATGATGAAATCTCTTTCAACTTTCTATCGGACGGAAAACCACGCAAATTTACAGATTTTGCAAATGGAGATTATTCACCAGAAAATTATTGGAAGTATTTGGAATATGTTTTCAGTTATGCGAATACAGCTTCTCTAAAAAATCAATTAGAGTCGGTAAAATATAATCAAGTAAAAATTGGAGATATTCTTTTACAACAAGGAAATCCTTATGGACATGCTGTTATGGTAGTTGATTTAGCAAAAAATGAACAAGGCGAAAAAATTGTTTTACTCGCCCAAAGTTATATGCCAGCTCAAGAAATTCAAATTCTTAATAATCCAATGGATAAAAAATTAAATCCTTGGTATAAATTACAACAAGGTAAAATTAAAACTCCAGAATGGTTGTTTACAAGTGATGATTGGAAAACGTGGGATTAAACGTCTTTTTAATACAATATTTAGTCTTAATTTTACACCAAATTAATCGCCGTGAATCGAGAAGAAATAGGAAATCAACTGCTAAATGAAGTTTTACAAATTCAACTTGCCAATAAACCAATCAATTCTAAATATTTAGATTTAAAACGTTTGGTTGAAAATATTGCATTTGAGTTAACAAAAAACGAAGCTTTACAGTTTTCTAACTTTTTCTCGAAGCTATCTTTTATCTGTAATCAATACCAAGTTTCTACTAAAATTCATTCGTTTCGTAAAACTGCTCAACGAATTCTGAGCGAGAAATACGAACCGACAGAACACGAATATTTTACACATTATAAATATATTGCAGATTTTATTTCTTCGATTTATGAAGTAATGATTCCAGCAGAAATTATCTACTATTTTCCTGAAAAAGAATTTTATACAAACAAAATTCTTACTCGAAATCGGGTTAAAAAATTGCGTGTTCAAGTGATTGAAATCAAACGAGATTGTTTGATTTGCGATCATGAAGATAATGAAACAGAAGAAAATATTACAGTTCAAATTGATGAGGATGGCGTAAATGAAAACTTTACTTCTGTTGAGGATTTTTGGGTTGGTGCACAATTAAATTTAGTCAATTCGACGATTGATGAAGAAGGAATTTATCATCCACGTTTTATCATTCTCGAACCAGATTATTTGGTTGATATTTCGGCAATTGCTGAATGTTTTCAGGATTATGGAACTTCTGAATTGCATTATATTCAGAAAAAATTTGAAGAATCGCCAAATAGTAAACACATTCGTTTAGGAAATTTTGCCAATTCAGTAGTCGATCATTTTTCAACAGAAAACATTGAAAACACAGATTTTAATGAGATTTTCAAGAATGATTTCAAAAATTATCCATTAGAATATACGGCTTGCAACGATTTGACGAATCCACAAGACTTGAAAGATTATTATCTGGAAGCAAAAGGTCATTTTGACCGTATTCAAAAAGTGTTGACCGAGGATTTTCCTCAATATGATATTTCGTTGGATCGTGCATTAATAGAGCCTTCATTTTTGTGCGAACAATATGGTATTCAGGGTCGTTTAGATTTATTAGACATTAATCCCGAAGGAAAAAATAAAATTATCGAGCTGAAATCTGGTGGTGCACCTTTTCCTGATGATGGAAAAAGTGTCAAGCCAAATCATGCGACGCAGCTCTTTTTATATTACCAAATTATTGGTGTTTTATATGATTTAGAGTTTAAAGATGTCACAAAAAACACCGAAGGTTATATCTTCTATTCGAAAGTATATCAAGGAAATTTACGTTTTGATGTGCCAACTTTAGCGCGAGTTCAACGTATTTTTGATTTACGAAATCGAATAATTATCAATGAAAATCGGTTAGCAAATCATGCATTAACCGATATTGAATCAACTATTTATTCGATTAAACCTGCCAATTTTATCAAACGAAAAATTAATCCTCGTTTCAAAGAAATTTTAGAAGAACAGTTGGATAAATTTATCTATCCGATCAAAAATAGTTCACCGTTAGAAAAAGCTTATTTTTATTCTTTTACGAATTTCATTGCGAAAGAGCAATATATGGCGAAACTTGGTTTGGGACAATCAACTTCTAACAACGGTTTGGCGAGTTTGTGGCTGAATACTTTCGAAGAAAAAAATAATAATTTCGAGATTATTTATGATTTAGAAATTGTAGAAAATCATATTTCTGATCCAAAACGTGAAATCAAGTTAAAAAGAACTAATCCTGCGAATGATTTTATTTCGATTCGCGAAGGTGATATTTGCATTCTTTATCCAAGAAATAATTTCAAAGATTCGGTTTTAACAAATCAGGTTTTTAAATGTACCATCAAAAGTATTTCGAGAGAATTTATTGTGTTGCGTTTTCGTTATCAGCAGCCCAACACACGCTTTTTTGATTCGTTTGATTCATCAGGAAAATGGGCTTTGGAACGCGATTTTATGGATTCTTCTTTTGTTTCGATGTACCGAAATCTGTATGGATTAATTCATTCTTCTAAAGCAAAAAAAGATTTGATTTTAACGCAATCTATTCCAAGAAATCAAATGGATTATGCGTATTTTAACTCAAATCTTTCGGATGAACAAAATCGAATTCTGAAAAAAGCACTTTCCGCAAAAGATTATTTCTTGTTGAATGGACCTCCAGGAACAGGAAAAACATCGATTATCATCAAAGAATTGGTGAAAGAAATCTACGAGAAACAAGATTGTAATATTTTGCTCTTGGCCTATACCAATCGCGCGGTTGATGAATTATGTGAATCGATCTATTCGGCTATTTCTGATCAAATTGAACAAAAATTCATCAGAATTGGGAATGAATTATCTACTTCTCCTGAATTTCATCCAAACTTATTGAATAAAATTATTGAGCAAAAAGATGCTGATTTAGAACAAAAAGGAGAAAAATTTTCGAGAAAAACGATTCAAGATATTATTCGTAAACAACGCATTTTTGTTTCGACGGTTGCTTCAATTTCGAGTAAAAATGATATTCTAAAATTAAAGAGATTTGATACAATTATAATTGATGAAGCTTCACAAATTTTAGAACCACAAATTGTTGGAATTCTACCAAAAGCAGAACGTTTTATCATGATTGGTGATCACAAACAATTGCCTGCAATTGTTTTGCAAAATCCTGAATTAGCAAAAACGAACAACGAATTATTAGAAAATATTGGTTTAATCAATCGTAAAAACTCAATTTTCGAACGTTTGTATGAATTTTGTGAACGAAATAATTACGAAAATGCCTTTGATCAATTGACTTATCAAGGAAGAATGCATGCTGAAATTGCAGATTTTCCGAACAATTATTTTTATGATGGAAAATTAAATGTTGCTTATGATATTCCAAATTTGAATGATGAGGTTAAGCAAAGTTTAAATCGTCAACGTGCAGATTTACATTTTGAAAATCAAAGTCAATCAAATGATTTACAAAACTTTATTAAGAATCATCGTTTTGCGTTTATCAATGTGGACGAAAATCCTTATTTGCCTTCAACCAATGTTCAAGAAGCCGATTTGATTGTCAAATTTGTACAAGAAATTATTCATTTATACAAAATCAATCAAAAAGAATTTGATCCGAAGAAAACAATTGGAATTATTGCACCTTTCCGAAATCAAATTGCATTAATTAAACAAAAATTAGAATTAGCAAATATTCCTAATTACGAGCAAATAACGGTTGATACAGTTGAGCGTTATCAAGGAAGTCAGCGTGATATTATTTTGTATAGTTTCGCGGTGACTTATCATTCACAATTGAATGCGTTGGTGAATATGAATGACCAAGGAAATGTTGACCGAAAACTAAATGTGGCGTTAACACGTGCAAAAGAGCAATTATTTTTGATTGGAAATCAAACGATTTTGAAAGAAAATCAATTGATTAAAACATTAATTGAGTATTTAGAAAATAAATCTTCACATAAACTTATAATCTAATCAAAATCACTTCATAATTCATTTAAGATTCAGTAAATTTGTGCAACTATTTTTGTAAAATTATGTTGTATCAAAGAAGTAGCGCATTATTCAAAGACGCGCAAGAATATATTCCAGGAGGTGTAAATTCTCCTGTTCGTGCATTTAAATCTGTTGGAGGAACGCCAATTTTTATCAAAAAAGCCGAAGGTGCTTATATTTATGATGAAGATGGACGTGCTTACGTAGATTACATCAATTCTTGGGGACCAATGATTATTGGACACACAGATCCGCGTGTTTTGAATGCGACTGTTGAGCAGATGAAAAATGGTTTTTCTTTTGGTACACCAACTGAATTGGAAACTGAAATTGCGAAATTAATTACTTCTGTTGTACCAAACATCGATATGGTTCGTATGGTAAACTCTGGTACAGAAGCTTGTATGTCTGCAATTCGTTTAGCAAGAGGTTATACAAATCGTGATAAAATTGTAAAGTTTGAAGGTTGTTACCACGGACATTCAGATTCATTTTTGATTAAAGCTGGTTCTGGTGCTGCAACTTTCGGAAATCCAAATTCGCCAGGTGTAACGCAAGGAACTGCAAAAGATACATTGTTAGCCGAATACAATAATTTGGAAGATGTAAAAGCTTTATTCGAACAAAATAAAGACGAGATTGCTGCTATTATTGTTGAGCCAATTGCAGGAAACATGGGATGTATTGTTCCTGAAAAAGGTTTCTTAGAAGGATTAAGACAAATTTGTGATGAAAATGGAGCTTTATTAATTTTTGATGAAGTAATGACTGGTTTCCGTCAAGCGATGGGTGGTTCTCAAGAACGTTTAAACATTAATGCGGATATCGTAACATTTGGTAAAGTAATTGGTGGTGGTTTTCCAGTAGGAGCTTTTGCTGCTCGTCGCGAAATTATGAATCACCTTGCTCCTCTTGGTCCTGTTTATCAAGCGGGAACTTTATCTGGAAATCCAATTGCGATGCGTGCTGGTATCACAACTTTGAATATTATTAATAATGATAGAGCATTATTTAATCGTATTGATAATGCAACAGAAACTTTAGATAACGAGATTTCTAAAATATTTGCTGAGAAAGGAATTCCTGCACATATTAATCGTTTAGGTTCGATGATGTCTGTGTTCTTTACTGAACAAACAGAAATCAAAAACTTTACAGATGTAACGAAATGTAACCATGAAAGATTCAATAAATTTTTCCATCATTTGTTGACAAACGAAGTTTACATTGCACCTTCAGGATACGAAACTTGGTTTATTTCTGATGCGATTAAAGACGCTGAAATCAATAAAACGTTAGATGCTGTAAGAAGCTTCGAAGGTTAAACATAAACAAAAAATGCAGTAGAAAAACTACTGCATTTTTTTATTCTATTTTGGAACTACATTTTTGCGTCCATCAATTTTTCTGTTTTATCAGGTGATTTGCCCATTTTCATTTTAATAACAAACGCTTTGTTTGAATTATAATTTTTCGGAAGTAAAATATCGTAATAGGTATTTTTATCTAAATCGAAACCAATTCTGAAATAATTCAACTAAAGTCAAAAAACCATAAATCAAAAATTGATAACTAAACAAATCAATGAAATTATTATATTTACTAAAATTCATAATGATATGATTACAAATTACTTTAAACTACTACTTGCATCTAGTATAATTCTTATTAATTTTGGATGTAAAGATGATGATGGTTTTTCGGAAGAAGATGTAGTTGATACTTATAATATTGTATCCTATATAGCTAATATCCCAGTCGATTTAAACAATGATAAAAAAACATCAACTAATTTGATGGATGAAATTGAAATTCTTAATAAACAAGAGAACTTTTTAGAAGTTAGACCTAAAGTAAAAATAATATCCTTTAATTTTCCTCTAACTTTATTAAATTATGATTATCCAAGTATACCAGACGGTTATGCGAATTTTGTAAAATATGGTTTTGCAACATCTACAACATTATCGGATAAAGTAATGGTTATAAAAGATAGTAGTTATACAGAAAGCAACTATACTGGTAACAAGGAAAATAAAAAAAATGTTTCTATTGAAAATTTAAAAATTATAGACAACAACCATCTGTCTACAAATATTACAAAGTCCTATTATGATTTTAGCACCAAACAATGGATTGAATTGAATATTGAAGTTATTTTTCAAAAAAGAATATAAAAAAAGCTCGAGAAAATTCTCGAGCTTTTGTTTAATTATAATCCCCTATATGTTCCATTTCACTTTCGAAACTTAGTACTTTAGTCGCGTATTTTTGCAAACTTTTTTGTTTAATTTCTGATAAAAAATTATTCTTGAATTTATCTAAAGTCAATTCATCATTCACAAATAATTGCAAAGAATAAGAAACCGCCCCAGGTTCTATATGAGAAGTTATTTTTCCTAAACGAGCACCGATAAAACAATTTGATTTCAAATAATCATTAATATGCTCTTTATGAATCCACGCAAACCAATCGTCATGCACTTCTTGTTCAACAATAAAAGTTGTATTATATAATATCATTCTCTAATTTTTTGCAAAGATACAAAGGTTTTCGCATTATATTTTTCTTGAAAAAGAAAGTCTAATCAAGATTTTATTTTTAAATTTACCTATTATTCATAACAAACAAAAATGAACAATACGCAACAATTTATACAAGAGAATAAACAACGTTTTCTTGATGAATTAATCGAATTACTTAAAATTCCTTCAGTTAGTGCTGATCCAGCCTACACACAAGACGTAAATGATGCTGCCGAAATGGTGGCAAAATATTTAAAAGAAGCAGGTGCTGATAATGTTGAAGTATGCGAAACAGAAGGTTTTCCTGTTGTTTACGGAGAAAAAATAGTTGACGCTTCAAAACCTACTGTTTTAGTTTACGGACACTACGATGTACAACCAGCTGATCCTTTAGAATTATGGGAATCTGGACCATACGAACCAGTAATCAAAAAGACAGAAATTCATCCTGACGGAGCAATTTTCGCACGTGGTTCTGCTGATGATAAAGGTCAAATGTTTATGCACGTTAAAGCTTTTGAGGCTTTAAACAAATCAAACGAATTACCTTGTAACGTTAAATTTATGATCGAAGGTGAAGAAGAAGTTGGTTCTCCTTCATTAGTAAATTTCGTTAAAAACAATAAAGAGAAATTAAAAAATGATGTGATTTTGATTTCTGATACTTCTATGATTTCAAACGAACAACCTTCTATTTCAGTTGGTTTACGTGGTTTATCTTATGTAGAAGTTGAGGTAAAAGGAGCTAATCGCGATATGCACTCTGGTGTTTATGGTGGGGCTGTTCCTAATCCGATTAATGTTTTAGCAACAATGATTGGAAAATTAATCAATGAAAAAGGTCACATTACAATTCCAGGTTTCTATGAACCAATTCTTGAATTAACAGAAGATGAAAGAGCTGATTTAGCTAAAATTCCATTTGATGTAGAAGAATACAAGAAATCTATTGGTATTGCTGATATCCAAGGAGAAGAAGGTTTTTCTACAATCGAAAGAGCGTCTATTCGTCCTACGTTAGATGTAAACGGAATTTGGGGAGGATATATTGGCGAAGGTGCTAAAACAGTTATTCCTTCTCATGCGTATGCTAAAATTTCAATGCGATTGGTTCCTGGACAAGATCCAGAAGTTGTAACAAAACAATTTGCAGATTATTTCCCAACTTTAGCGCCTTCTTCTGTAGAAGTTAAAGTAAAACCACATCATGGAGGTAAACCTTATATTTTACCAACAAATCATCCTGGTTTTATCGCTGCTAAAAAAGCGTTAGCTGAAACTTTTGAGAAAGAAGCGTTAGCCGAAAGAGCTGGTGGATCTATTCCAATTGTTGCTTTATTCGAAGAAGAATTAGGAACAAAATCTGTTTTAATGGGATTCGGATTAAACTCTGACGTTATCCACTCTCCAAACGAACATTATGGTTTATTCAATTTCTACAAAGGAATCGAAACTATTCCATATTTCTACAAATATTTTAACGAACAATAATTTTCGACAAAATAACTTCTGAAAAGCGAATCAAATTGATTCGCTTTTCTTTTTGGTTTATAGTAGAATGATTAATTTTGAACTTTATTTTTATCAATGAGTAAAAAATTCTTAATTGCGGGTGCAGGAATTGCGGGTTTAACTTTAGCAAAAGCTTTGCAAGACTTAAATTATGATTACGAAATCTTCGAGGCTTCGTCAGAAGTTCGTGGAATTGGGGCTGGTTTTGGTTTGGCTTCTAATGCAATGAAAGCATTTGAAATTCTAGGTTTAGCAGAAGAAGTTGCTCCTTTGGGGCATATGTTAGAAGATTTTGAAATTCAAGATTGGAAAGAAAAAACGATTCTGAAAGCCGATACAGAACGATTAAGAAAAAATTACAACAACGAAAATTTTGCCATTCATCGTGCAGATTTACATCATTATCTAGTCTCGAAAATTGATTCGAATAAAATTAAAACGTCAAAAAAAATAAAATTCTTTGAACAAAGTTTTGAGAAAGTTGTCCTTCATTTTGAAGATGGAACTTCTACAGAAGGTGATTATTTAATTGGTGCTGATGGGATAAATTCTACAATTCGTCAACAATTGTTAAAACATTCAACACCTCGTTATGCAGGCTATATTTGTTGGCGTGCTATTGTAGAGGATAAATCTTACAATTCAAAAAAGAGCATCGAAACATGGGGACCAAATGGTCGATTTGGTTTGACGCCATTAATCAATCATCAAATTTATTGGTATGCTTGTGTCAATACAAAACTAAATTCTGAAGTTTACAACTACGCTTTAAGTGATATTAAAAATCAGTTCAAAGATTATTCGGGACAAATCAGAAATACTTTACAAAAAACGAATCCAGAAAGCATCATTGCTACGCCAATTATGGATATAAAACCGATTAATAATTATGCATTTAATCGTGTATTGTTAATTGGAGATGCAGCACATGCAACCACACCAAACATGGGGCAAGGCGCATGCATGGCTGTTGAAGATGTTTGTGTTTTGTATGATGAACTAATCAAAAAAGATACTGATATTTTGTTAGCTTTTGAACATTATAATTTACGTCGTTTGAAACGAACACATTATATTATCGATACTTCTCGTTTGGCTGGAAAAGTTGCTCAAGTCGACAATAAATTTTTGATGAATATACGAAATTTTGCTTTCCGAAATTTACCACAATCTTTGATGCAAAGTCCTTTAGAAGACTTGTTGGAAGAAGATTTTATGAGAGTTTAGGATTATGCAAAACGAATTTTGTAGTGTTTCTTAACGTATATTTCTTGTTGACATAAGAAGTTAACAAATCTCCAAAACTCATATCACGAGTTTCTCTTTGATTAGTTGAAAATAATTTCACAATCTTAATCAAATATTTATTTAAGTCAATCAAATCAAAAGTAAATTCTTTTATCAACCAAAATAGAAAATATAACGGAAGAAAAACTATATTTAAGACAACTTGGAATCCATTCGCTAATTCTCCTTCTGACAAAAAATGTTTTGAATAATCAAATTTAGAAAAATCAATATCATATTTTTCTATAAACGCTATCAAAAGTGATTCATTATCTAATCCTGATAAAAATAAATCTTTCTCAATCAGAACATCAACATTTTCAACTTTTTCTTTTGTTGTTTTTTCTAGAAAATTTTTGACTTCTATATACGATTGTCTCAAAGTTGCGAAATCAACATGTAAAATCTGTTTTTCTTCCATAATCCCCTACATCAACAGCACATTATCTTCTAATTCTTGCTTCGAAATCTGAAAATGTTTATCAAATTCTTGTTCAAAAGATTCTAAATCCATTGTAATTTCCCAATCACCAAATTCATTTTCGAACAAATCAGTCATATGTTCTTTTAAATCCTCTAATTTTTGTTGAATAAATTCATTTTGCTGAATATCTTCTGCATCTTTCTTATCTAATACAACTTGTTGATTAATTTTTCTAAGAATCAAAGTATTAATAAATTCTTCATGTGTATTCATAAAATCCTCAATCGTACCTGTAAATTGTGTCATTTTTAATATTTTTTCCTATCACTTTTCGAGAATAAATATAGAACTATTTTATTAACAAACAATTAAATTTAAGATTTCTATAAATGAGTTTTAACATAAGAATTAACGTCTACTAATTATTGAAATTGGTTGTTTTGAGATAAATTTGAATATATAAATATTGAAAAAATGGAAAACTTTAAACTATCAAACGGGATCGAAATTCCTGCAATTGGATTTGGAACATGGTTATTAGAAGGTGAAAAAGTTATAGAACCTCTAAAAATAGGATTAACAAAAGGATATACACATATTGACACGGCAGCAATCTACAAAAATGAAAAAGAAATTGGAACAGTTTTGAAAGCTGAAAATGTAGATCGTAGCAAATTATTCATTACATCTAAATGTTGGAATTCTGAGCGTGGATACGAAAAAGCAATGGCTGCATTTCAGCAAACATTAACGGATTTACAGACAGATTATTTGGATTTATATTTGATTCATTGGCCAGCAAATGAAACGCAATTTCCTGATACTTGGTCAGAATTGAATGCTGGAACTTGGCGAGCTTTTGAGGAAATTTACAAATCTGGAAAAGCAAAAGCGATTGGTGTAAGTAATTTCAATATCAATCATTTGGAAGCTTTATTTGAAACGGCTGAAATCAAACCAATGGTTAATCAAATTGAGATTCATCCAGGACATTCGCAACCAGAATTAGTCGATTTTTGTAGACAAAACGATTTGTTAGTTGAAGCATGGAGTCCACTAGGTTCTGGAAGAATTTTGGAGAACGAATTAATTGTTTCTTTGGCTGATAAATACAATGTTTCAGTTGGTCAGATTTGTATTAATTATTGTTTGGCGAAAGAAATTTTACCACTTCCTCGCTCCACTTCAGAAAAAAATATTGAAGCGAATTTAACTTCAAATAATTTTAAATTGAGTGCAGAAGATGTAAAAGCGATAGATGAAATGCCAGCTGATGGTTTTTCTGGATTGAATCCTTCAATGGTTGAATTTTAATAAGTTAAACAAATTCACTAAAATAAATTTCAAAAACCTCTGCTTTACAGAGGTTTTTTCGTTTTAAATCTTCAAAAAATCAATACTTTTACTTTTTAAATGATAAAAAAAATTATTCGATATGAGCCAAAATCCTGAAAATCCATTCAAAACTTATTTTGATCAAACCCTTGAAAGATGTGGTTTTGATGAAGATTTGAAAGCTGGTATTTTATTTTTTTTAGGTGAAAGTATTATTGCTGCGAACACTAATCAATTGATGAATATGTTTGCGGAAGAAGAAAAGATTCAGCAAGAATTTCATCGTTTGTTTACGTTGTATGCTACGCCAAATGCTGACATCAATCCGTTTGAAGCTTTGGATACAGAACCAATAAAGCAAATTATTTATACTTACAACGAAATTTATGTCAATGTAATTAGAAATAAATCATTTGATTTTGATAAGGTTATCAATTATAATTTAAAGTCAGAGTTTAAGTTAGATTTTATCGAAGAATTTGAAAATAAACAATATAAATTAGTTACAAATCATAATTTAAATACATCATTTTTCAAACAAATTGGAGCGTATCTTAATCAGTTTGAATTGAGTTATGAGGATATTTATTTGGCTGGAATTAATTATTATCAAACGAATCAGAAAGTAGATTTTGAAGGAATAAATGTATTGAATTTAAACATTATTGATAGTTTTTCACCTTTGTACACAACATTGTTTCATTATCCATTATTGTACACATATTATCCAGCGAATCTGAACGCAAATCATTTGTTTAGTTCGATTTTACAGTTTCTTTATTTACATACCAACACGGATATTGCGAAACATATTCACGCTTTTCACAACCATATTTTCTATGAAAATAATCCAAGAAGAGTTCGTAAAGGTTGGGAATTCGAAGAATTGGAACGCGGCGTTTTGATTTCGCAAACTTTTCATAATGCGTTAAATATTCGTAAGTCTCCTATTTTTGGAACTCGTCCAGATTTTTTAGCTTCGAATAATTATTTATTAAATGAATTGAAAGATCAAAATATTCCGTTGGAGAATTTTAAGGCCTTGATGACCAAAACAATTGAAGAATTTTACGAAGCAGATATTGAAGAAGTAGTTGCTGGAAAGCTAAATCATGCTGAATTTTTACAATTATTAGCGATTATTTTCTACGAAACTTCTGCTAATGCAATGATTATTAAATCATGGAAAAACTAACTATTAATCAAGAAAATCGAATCAAATTAGAAGAACATTTTGGCGAAATTTTACCAAGATTGCCTTTTGAAATGGTTTCATTTTATGAATCGAGTAATTCTTGGGAAGGGCAAATTGAATATAATTTGAATTTGAAAACGGGAGAATTGACGTACAATACCATCGAAAATGTAACACATCAAATTGAGATTTCAACTGAAATGATGCAACGCATCGAAAGTGAAATTATCTTGATGTTAGAAAATTTATAAACTAATATTTTAAAATTTTTTCATGATACAAAATTCTTACAGAATTTCACTAGAAATGACGATTTTAATAAAAAGTAACATTATAAGTTAATTAAAATCTCACAAATGTGAGATTTTTTTATCGATTCATCCAATCCATCTAACTATAAATCTGCGTTTTGCTGATAAAAATAGCTTGTTCAGCTTCTGATTTTGGTTAAAGATGAATTTCAATTTTACTTAAATGAGTATAAAATAAAAACAGTAGCAACTTGTTAGCTACTACTGTTTAATTTATGTATTTAATCACAGAAAAATTGTATATATTTTTCAGGACGGGACAAAATAATTATTTCGCTTTATACTTCGCAATTCCATCTTGTAACCATTTTAAGTAAACTTCTGCATCAAGTTCAGCTTCTAAAGGTTTTGAGAAACGATTCAAATCTTTGTCAACCAAAATATAATAAGGTTGAGCATTTGCATTAAAATGTTCAATCTCGAAAGAAGTCCATTTGTTCCCAACCGTTTTCAAATTACGATCTAATGCTTTCGAAAATACTTTTTGATCTTCTGGTAATTCTTTTGCCTCGTCAACATATAAAGAAACTAAAACAACATCTTCAGCCAAAATTTTCTTCACACGCTCATCGCTCCAAACACGTTCTTCAACTTTACGACAGTTTGCACACGCATGCCCAGTGAAATCTAACAACATTGGTTTTCCAACTTTCGTTGCATAAGCCGCAGCCTGATCGAAATCTTTGAATGCAGGAATTCCATGAGGGCCAGCAACCATATTAGGATCATCAAATTTAGCTGTCGCTTGTCCACCGCCTAAACCTTCGTGGAAACCTCGAGGCGCTTCAGAATAAGTTATTGGAGGTGTTAAACCACTTAATAATTTTAATGGTCCACCCCATAAACCTGGAATCATATAAATCGCAAATGATATTGAAACCAATGCAAATAACATTCTCGGAACTCCGATTGTTTGTACAGGTGAATCTAATTCTAATCTAAATTTACCTAAAAGATATAATCCTAAGAAGATAAAAATTGCAATCCAAAATGCCAAGAAAATTTCTCTTGGCAACCAATTCATTTGCCAAACTAAATCAGCATTTGATAAGAATTTTAAGGCAAAAGCTAATTCAATAAATCCTAAAGAAACTTTGATTGTATTTAACCATCCACCAGATTTTGGCATTGAATTTAACCATCCTGGGAACATTGCAAATAATGTAAATGGAATAGCTAATGCTAAAGAGAAACCGAACATTCCTACGATTAACGAATAATAGTTCCCTCCTTGCGTCGCTTGAACTAATAACGAACCAATAATTGGTCCTGTACAAGAGAATGACACTAATGCTAATGTGAATGCCATAAAGAAGATTCCAATTAATCCACCTTTATCAGCACCTTTATCAGCTGCATTTACCCATTTACTTGGTAATGTCAATTCGAAAGCTCCGAAGAATGAAATTGCAAATACAATAAAAATTGCAAAGAATGCTAAATTCACCCACGGATTTGTTGACATTTCATTTAGGACAGATGGTCCAAAAATAACTGTCGCCAATAAACCTAATGCAACATAAATAACAATGATTGATAAACCATAAATAAAGGCTTTTCCAACTCCTTCTCCTTTCGATTTACTTTGTTTTGTAAACATACTTACAGTCAAAGGAATCATTGGGAAAATACAAGGCATCAATAGCGCTGCTAATCCTCCTAAAAATCCTAAAGAAAAGATTTTCAATAAACCATTATCTTTCTTTTCATTATCAGCTAATAAAGAATCATCAACTTTTTTGATCGTACCTTGTGTTGCAGCAACAACTGCTGTAGAATCCTCTTGAACAGAATCTTGCGTAATTTCAGTTACGGCAACTATATCTTTTGCTTCTGTAGCTTCTGCTGGCTTTGCCTCTTCTTTCGTTTCTTCAACTTTTGCAGAAGGTGTTAATTTTATCGTTCCGCTTGTTTCATCTGGTGGCAAACAACGTTCGGCATCACACATCTGAAATTCGATTGTGTACGATACATTTACAGGTTTATCACCTGAAACTTTTACTTTTTGAACAAATTTCACTTGATTTTCGTAATATTTTTCATCTTGTTCAAAAATTTGGCTGTATTTATCTATACGTTTTCCAACTTCTCGCGCACCTCCAACCAATTTTGCATTTGCAGCTGGTTTAAATGATGCACTTGCTGGAATTCCAATTCCTCCATCAGGATGTTTCATTGAATAAAGGTGCCAACCTTTATCAATTTTTCCTGTTACCTCGATTTCAAACTCATTTTGTCCAACCTCCTTCACCGAACTCGACCATTTTGCAGGACTAAATAATTGTGCGTTGACTAAAATTGGAAACAAAAAAAGTATCCAAAGTTTCTTTAACATACTGTAATGTTTAAAAAGTTTTTACTTGTTTCTGTCGTTTTAAAACGTTCATCCAAACGATGATTTACCACCCAAATAATTTGATCTTTTTGGTCACAAAGCAACCAAACCTTCTCTTTTTCTAACTTAGAAAGTTTCAAATCTTTCATAAACTTACTCAACAATTTTTTTTGACCTTTCATTCCAATTGGATAAAAGAAATCTCCCTCTTTCACTTTTCTAAGTTTAAGCGGAAACAAAATTGATGTAAAGTCTACTATTTCAGTAGCGTTTTCGTGTGGATTTATCGATTTCACGAACTTCAAATTTAACGAATTGATTTCAATTAACTCATCAAAAATCGTTAATTCATCTTCATTTTCTTCTTCTATTTTTTGCAACAACAAATTTTCTCGATTTTTAATTAATCGATAAGTTGCTGATTTTATTTCACTTCCCGTTTCTGCATCCAAAAATTTTAAAATTTCTTTGCTCGACGAAAATCCATATTTTTCGAACAAATAATGTAAAAATGTTTCTAATGGTTGAAGTTTTTTTAATGCTGAAATTTCAATTTCAATCGGATTATCTCCTGAGAATAAATCACTTCTAACTTCTCCAACTTTATTTTGTACAATTTGATAATTATCATTGATATGATTTAAACTTGACAAAAAATTCTCATCAAATTGCGGATGAAGCTCTTTTAGAATTGGTGTAATGTGATGACGAATCTTATTTCTAGTATAATCATCCGTCGCATTCGTATAATCTTCTCGCCAATTTATTTCATTTGATTTTGCATATTCCAACAAATCATTTTTTGTAAAATTTAAAAGTGGACGAAAGATTTTTCCATTATCAATTTGCATTCCAACCAAACCTTTCAAACCTGTTCCACGAGAAAGATTAATCAAAAAAGTTTCAATATTATCATCCAAATGATGCGCTGTCACCAAAACATCCAAACAATTTTGTTGTTGAACTTGCTCAAACCACTCATAACGCAAATTTCGGCAAGCCATTTCTACCGAATAATTTCCTACTTTCTGATAAGCCGCAACATCAAAACGAGTCGAATGAAACGGTATATTATATTTTCCACAATATTCTCTCACAAACAATTCATCGCCATTTGCGTCTTCTTCACGCAACTGAAAATTACAATGTGCCACCTGAAAATTTGCAGCTGTTTGACGGAATAAATCTAACAAAACCATACTATCAATCCCTCCACTAATCGCCAATAAATAACGATGCGTAGAAAAAGAACGTTGTTCTAAAAGTTCTTTAA
The DNA here is from genome assembly GCF_002362875.1 of Empedobacter sp. UBA3239. Classification (NCBI taxonomy): domain Bacteria; kingdom Pseudomonadati; phylum Bacteroidota; class Flavobacteriia; order Flavobacteriales; family Weeksellaceae; genus Empedobacter; species Empedobacter sp. UBA3239. The sequence goes on from NZ_DEVJ01000047.1 coordinate 21,887, forward strand.
ACTCTTGTTGTATAGATCTATTTTTCATGAAATACAAATGTTCGAAATTAGGAAGAATTCTCGAAAAAGAGTTATACTTTTTTTCTTCATTCTTATAAAATTTTACAATAAAAAAGCCTGAAAAACTCAGGCTAAAGATTTATTTTAAACTTTCTAAAGATTTATTTTCAAGAATTTCTAAAGTCGAATCTCTCAATTCAACCATCACCTTATTCAATGTACAAATTCCTTCGTTAGGGCAATCATCACATTTTTCGTAGTAATTTTTACTTACACAAGGTAAAAGCGCGATTGGTCCTTCTAAAACACGAATCAAAGATGCTAAACTAATATCTTTCGCATCACGTGCCAAATAATATCCACCACCTTTTCCTTGTTTCGAATTGACAAAGCCTAACTTTTTTAAATCCAATAAAATAGCCTCCAAGAATTTTTTCGGAATAACTTCTGTTTCAGAAATTTGTCCGATTAAAACTGGTTTGTTTCTTTCTTGTCTGGCCAAATGAGCCATCGCTTTTAGTCCGTATTTTGTCTTTTTTGATAACAATTCTATAAGATTTAACTACAAAAATAACATTGATTGTTGTATAAAACAAATATAAAATTAAATCGTTGAACAGAGATTTAAAAATATTTCATCAAAAAATCAATTACCTTTTGAGTTGTAGAATTATAGGGATAATTGAGAAATTTTGATGGCGATAAAAAACGATTGACTTTTAAAATCGGTTTCATATGCGAAAAATCTTTGAAACCTGCATAACCTGTTGAAGTTCCAATTCCAGAATTATTAACTCCACCAAAAGGCAAATTTGGATGTAAGATTTGCACCAATGTTTCGTTAATTACCACAGAACCAGATGAAGTTTCATTCTTAATTTTATCAATAAAAATAGAATCTTTCGAAAAAATATATAAAGCTAAAGGCTTTTCTTTCTGATTAATAGATTTAATTACTTCATTTATTCCTTTAAATGTATAAATCGGGAAAATTGGTCCAAATATTTCTTCATCATTGATTTTTGCATCGAATGGAACATCTGTCAATAAAGTTGGTTTAATGTACAATTCAGCTTCAATGTATTCATTTCCGAAAGGACAATTTGCACCATTTTCTATTGCATTTTCAATCAATTTTTTTAAGCGATTATAATTTTGAAGATTTACAATTCTCGCCAAATCTTTCGATTGCGAAGGATTTTTTCCAAAGACTTTTTCTATATGTTCAATAAACGTTTTTATAAATTGATTTTGAAATTTTTCTTTAATTAAAATATAATCTGGCACAATACATGTTTGACCAAAATTTATCAATTTTCCCCAAACTGCTTTTTCAACCACTTCTTGCATCGGAATTGTTCCATCAATAATCAAAGGCGATTTCCCTCCTAGCTCCAACGTCACCGAGGAAAGATGCTTTGCTCCTGCTTGCATCACAATTTTACCCACTTTTGGCGAACCTGTAAAATGAATATGATCAAACTTTTTGGTTAACAAATAAGTCGTTTCTTCAATTTCTCCTTCGATAAGCGCGACATGATTTTCTTCAAAAACTTCAGAAATAATTTTATCAATAACTTTTGAAACATTTGGACAAAACTCCGAAGGTTTAAGAATTGCTGTATTTCCAGCTGAAATACAAGCAACCAAATGCACTAAAGACAATTGAAAAGGATAATTCCAAGGCGAAATAATCAAACAATTTCCCAAAGCTTCTGGTTGAATTTGCGCTTTTGAACCGAAAAAAAGTAAATTATTTGAAACTGTTTTCGTTTTTGTCCAACAATTCAAATTCTTTCGAAATAATCGAATTTCAGCTAAAACAGGAAATATTTCGGTAGAATCAGCTTCTATTTTAGATTTTCTTAAATCCAAAAATAATGCATCTTCTATTTCGGCACGATGATTTAGAATTGAATTTTCTAAGTTTTTCAAACTTTCTTTCCGCTGATAAACAGTAAGATGACGAATATTTGCTTTATTCTCACATTGCTTATCATAAATCTCATCTATTTTCGTTTTAAAATCTGACACATGAAAAAATTTGAACGTTAATTTACTATTATTTTGAGTATTTTTAATCCCAAAAAGCGTCAAATGAAAAATAATCTTACTTTGGTTGATAAATTAAATCACATCAAAAATTTATTTATTATTGGTAAAAGTGATGGTAATTTGAATGAAAAAGAGATTCAAATTATTTCTGATATTGCCAAATACCATGAACTTTCTGCTAAAGATGTAAGTTATATTCTGAACGAAAACACGAAGTTTGATTTTACGTTGCCTAAAACATTTACAGATCGACTTTCTTTGTTGTACGACGCTGTTTTGTTAATGGTTGTGGATTTGAATATTCATCAAAATGAAAAGGCAATTTGCATTGATTTGGCTAAAAAATTTGAGTTTAATCCTCAAATTATTGATGAGTTAATTGAGGATATTTTGAGTTATATTTTAGAAGGTAAAGAATGCGATGAAGTGATGGAATATTTGGTTAAATACTCGCATCCAAAGCAAAATTTGAATTAAATTTTTATTGAAAAAGCTGATAAATCGTTAACAAAGAAATCACACTCGTCACTCCTCCAATTACATAGTTGATATTCTTTAAAATAAATGAATCTTCTTCTGATTTTGAGTTAAAAAATTTCAGATATAGACCAAAAATAATCATCGAACCAACTACAACTCCTAAAGCAAAAACTGAGCTGTTTGGCTGTCCAAAAACATTAACATTATACGAAACCAATGTTGCGCTTAAAAACACATAAAAAGGTATTGGAAAAACATTTATAGCGGATAACAATAACCCATAGATGAATTTATTTTTTTGTTTTACATCATCTTGTTTTTTTAGTTTTTTATTCTTCTTTTTTTGATCTTGTTTCTTGGCAAAAAAGAGAAAATAAATCGTAATAATTACAAAAACAGCTAATCCAACTTCCCTAAAAATTTTGGTAACTTCTTTATTAAAATCAATAAATTTTGCTAGAAAAATTGCCAAATAAACCTGAATTGCAATCGTAACCGCTGTTCCTGACATAAAAGTATATGCACTTTTAGTTCCTGCTTGTTTCCCAATTTTCACCACCGTCATATTCAACAATCCAGGAATGGATGATCCAATAAAAGCTGTGAAAATTCCGATTAAAAGTAGTTCTAAATACTGCATTAATTCTTTTTAAAAAGGTTTACAAATTTAGACAAACTTGTTGGAGAAACCTATTGAAGTAATATGAATCATTCAAAAAAATATTACTTAAACGTCCATATTAAGGCTGATTCTATAGATGAATTGAAAATTGTAAAATGATTTTGAGAAGAATCATGTAAATAATTCCAGTTGGATTTCAAGTTATCTTTTCCACGTAATTTTTCTACAAATTGATCTGTAAACTTTGAAATTGAGACTATTTTAGAACTTGAAATCCAAATCTTTTTATTTTCTAACAGATTAAAATCAAATTTTTCTAAATAAGAATCAAACAATTCGTGATTATTCCACCAAAGCGAAGGATCAATTGCAATAAAAGAATCAAAATAATGAGGAAAATAAAACAATATATCCATTACCAATAATCCTCCTAAAGACTCACCAACAATAGTTTTCGAGTTATTTGTCTTGTAATTTTTCGAAATATGAGGAAGTAGTTCTAACACAATAAATTTCTCAAAATTATCTGCATTTCCATATTCTGGAACCCATTTTTTGTCATTTGCAACGTTTGTATTTCTTGTAAAATCTAAATTTCGATTGATATTTTCGATTCCTATAATCATCAATGGTTGAATACGATTTGATTTAATTAATTCGTCAATTAGTTTTGCTATTTGCTTAAATTTTTCATTAATTCCTCCATCCAATAAATACAAAACAGGCAATCTTTCATTTATAAAACGCTCTGGTATTCAAACAAAAATATTTCTTTCTTGGTTTAAAAAATCAGAATACAACTTTTCCTTTTTGTAATTTAATTCGCTTGACATTTATACTTTTTTGATGCTTTATTAAAGTTAATCGAAAAAAATTAATAAAAAAACCACTTCATATGAAGTGGTTTTTAAATTTTATTTTGATAAAAAATTACAATGAAGCTAATTGTTCTTCAATTTGTGCAATTTTTTCTAAAGCATCTGCTTCTTTTTTGCGTTCTGTATTAATTACTTGTTCTGGTGCACCAGCAACAAACTTTTCGTTTGATAATTTTTTACGAACAGAATTTAAGAAACCTAGGTTGTAATCCAACTCTTTTTGTAATTTCTCACGCTCAGCTTCAATATCGATATTATCAGACATCGGAACCATAAATTCTAACGTACCAACACGGAAAGCAAAACCTTTTTCTGGTTTATCACCTGTATTGAAATTAGAAACATTTCCTAATTTAGAGAAAACATCAACATATATTTCGTTCGCTGCTTGCGCATCAGCAAAAACTTCTAAAGCTTCTTTTGGAGACATTCCTTTTTCTGAACGTAAACCACGAATTGCAGTTGTTGCTTCTTTTGTATTTTCGAAATTTTTAATAATCGTTTCATCAAAAGAAGTTACTTCTGGATATTTAGAAATAATCAATGCTTCGTTTTCTTTTCTTTCTGCAATTAAATGCCAAATTTCTTCTGTTAAGAAAGGCATAAATGGATGTAAAACTTTCAATACATTTTCTAAATAAGAAATGGTTACTACATAAGTTTTTGCATCAATTGGCTCACCAAAAGTAGGTTTAATCGCTTCTAAATACCATGAACAGAAATCATCCCAAATCAATTTATAAATCGCCATTAACGAATCAGATAAACGATATTGATCGTAATTATGTTCGATATCTGCTAACGCATGTTGGAATTTATTCTCGAACCATTCAACCGCTTTTGCTTGAGCAGAAGTTTGTTCTAAATCTTCTTTCACTTCCCAACCTTTGATTAAACGGAAAGCATTCCAAATTTTATTAGCGAAATTTCGTCCTTGTAAACACAAATCAACATCGAAAGGTAAATCATTCCCAGCAGGCGCCGTTAACAACATTCCCATACGCGTTGCATCTGCACCATATTCGTTCATCAATTCGATTGGATCTGGGGAATTTCCTAACGATTTTGACATTTTACGACCTTGTTTATCACGAACAATTCCTGTAAAATATACATTTTCGAAAGGTAATTCGTTGCGATACTCATATCCAGCCACAATCATACGTGCAACCCAGAAGAAAATAATATCTGGACCAGTTACTAAATCTTGTGTTGGATAATAATAATTGATTTCTTCGTTTTCTGGCTCATTGATTCCGTTGAAAACAGAAATTGGCCATAACCAAGAAGAAAACCAAGTATCTAACGCATCTTCGTCTTGACGTAAATCTTCGATCGTTAATGCAGCATTTCCTGTTTTTTCTTGTGCTAATGGTAAAGCTTCTTCTTTTGTTAGAGCAACAACGAAATCTTCGTTTCCTTCACCATAGAAAAATGCAGGAATTTGGTGTCCCCACCATAATTGACGAGAAATGTTCCAATCTGTTACATTTTCCATCCAATTACGATATGTATTTTTAAATTTCGCAGGATGAAATTTAATCGTATCATTCATTACATTATCTAAAGCTGGTTTAGCTAAATCTGTCATTTTCAAGAACCATTGATTAGAGATTTTAGGCTCAATCACAGCTCCTGTTCTTTCAGATGTACCAACTTTATTATTATAATTTTCTACTTTTTCAAGTAAACCTTTTTCTTCTAATTCTTTCTCGATTTCTTTACGCGCTTTGAAACGATCTAATCCAGCATAATTTAATCCTAAATCATTCAATTTCGCATCATCCGTAAAAATATCAATGAAATCTAAGTTATGTTTTTTACCTAATTCGTAATCGTTTACATCGTGCGCAGGCGTAACTTTAAGACATCCTGTACCAAATTCGATGTCAACATATTCGTCTTCGATAATATTTACTTTACGACCAACGATTGGAACAATAACTTGTTTTCCTTTCAACCATTCGTAGCGTTCGTCATTTGGATTGATACAAACTGCAGAGTCACCAAAAATTGTTTCAGGACGAGTTGTCGCTACTACAATGTATTGATTAGTTCCGTCAACTTGATATTTTAAATGATATAATTTTCCATTTTTATCAACATGAATAACTTCTTCGTCAGAAATATTTGTCTTTGCTTCCGGATCCCAGTTTACCATACGGTATCCACGGTAAATTAATCCTTTATTATATAAATCAACAAAAACACGTTGAACAGATTCAGATAAATCTGGATCCATCGTAAATTTCGTACGATCCCAATCGCAAGAAGCTCCTAACTTTTTTAATTGGTCTAAAATAATTCCACCATGTTTATGCGTCCAATCCCAAGCGTGATTTAAGAATTCTTCACGACCAATATCAAATTTAGAAACACCTTCCTCTTTTAACTTCGCAACAACTTTCGCTTCAGTAGCAATTGAAGCATGGTCTGTACCTGGTACCCAACAAGCGTTAAATCCACGCATACGCGCACGACGAATTAAAACGTCCTGAATCGTATTATTTAACATATGTCCCATGTGTAAGACACCTGTTACATTTGGTGGTGGAATGACGATTGTGTAAGCTTTTCTTTCATCTGGAGTAGATTTAAAATACTTCTTCTCCATCCAGTATTCATACCATTTTCCTTCAACTTCCGTTGGCGTATATTTAGATGCGATTTCCATTATTTATATATGACTTAAAATAAATTTGGGCAAATTTACACAATCTGCCTTAAACTGCCTAGTATATTAAATATATATTCCAATTTTGGAATATTATTTATAATAAATTTGAAAGTAATTTTATTTAAAGTAAAATTCTTTTGTACATTTGATTATAAATTAATTATCGTCATGAAAAAATTAATGTTTTTAGGCACTTTTACTTTAGGCGTTACAAGTTTATTTGCTCAAACACTTAGTTTAGAAAAAGAAGAAATTCAATTTGGAAATATAAAGTTGAATACTGAAGTAACAGCTAAGATGAAAGTAACCAACTCAGGTGATAAACCTTTAATTCTTAAAAGTGTTGTTGGATCTTGTGGATGTACAGTTCCTGAATATCCTACAACACCTATCCAACCAGGAAAATCTGCGGATATTACCATTAAATATTCAAGTGGAGGAGTTACTGGAGATTTTAATAAATCCGTAACAATTACATCTAACGATCCAGTTTCTTCTCGAAAAATTTTCAGAATAAAAGGAAAAGCGGAATAATAGTAAAGCAAGTTATTTAACTTGCTTTTTTTGTTCTTCTTTCAAAATGTTTAAAATCTTCTCTCTTTTTTTTCTGTCCATTTTTTCAAAATAAAAGCCTTTTTTTACATCAGTAGAATCAATTTGTTGTAGATAAATTTGATATTGTAGAAATTTTTCTAATTTGGTTTTACTTATCTTTAAATTATTAATGTCCAATTCATTTTCTTTATAATTTCCTGGAATTAAAATTTGATCAAAATTTATACTTCTTATATAAGAAAATGATTTAATATTTTTGAAATAATCACCTTTAAAAATAGAAAATATTAAAATAAATGAAGTAATATATACAAATATTAAACTTAATAATTCTGAATATTTATTAAATATTTTTAAGTTAACTAATTTAAAAATAATTAATAAATCAATAATTAATACATCTAATAAAAATCTAAATTGATTAGAAAAAATTAATATTATTAATAATTTCACTATACAACAGAATATTAACGATTTTATAAAATAATTCTTTTTACCCGTTGTGCATTTTAAATGATTTGAATTTAAGGTTGTTAATATTTCGATTAAAATATGTTTTATTAATGTACTGAACCACAGTAAGTGCAGTAATTTTAGCTA
>NZ_DEVJ01000046.1:0-11601 GCF_002362875.1 Empedobacter sp. UBA3239
TATTTCAGGACGGGACAATTATAACAAACAAAAAACCTCAAGCGATTCACTTGAGGTTTTTTGTTATTTTTCTGCTTCTATAGTATTATTTAAGCTATTCTTTTGATTTTTTTGACGCTCTTTTTCTTCGTCAGATAATTTATCTTCAAGATTTTTTTTCACATCATTTAGCATTTCTTTGAATTTTTCAGGCTGCATCATATAATATTTGTAGCTCTCAGAAAATTGATGAAACGTGATATCATAACTTTTCATAATATCTACGGCATCTTTTGCTAAATCTATACTTTGATCTTGTTGTTGAGTAGGAAACATCTGCAAGCCTTGTTGACTAATATATAAATCAGTAAGAATATCAATCATTTCAGATTTACCGATGAGATCTTTTGGTTTGTCGTAATTTTTTGGTGCGCAACTAAAAATACTCAAAAAAATCAGTGATAAAAAGATCAAGTTTTTCATAATTTGCCAAATATTTTTCTTAATCGTAACGAAATTACACCAAAAACGGCTTCTCCAATTATATCAGAACTAATTTTTGATTCGCCTAAAGTTCTGTCTGTAAATATAATTGGAACTTCTTTTAGTGTAAATTTTTTAATCCAAGTTTTGTACTTCATTTCAATCTGAAATCCATACCCTTTGAATTGTATTTTATCCAAATCCAGAGACTTCAACACGTTTGCTCTATAACCAACAAACCCTGCTGTAGCATCATGAACAGGTAATCGCGTGATGATGCTCACATATTTCGACGCAAAATAAGACAATAAAACTCTGTTCATTGGCCAATTCACAACATTTACACCATTAGAATAGCGTGAGCCAATAGCTAAATCGGCACCATCTGCTAAAGCTTGGTATAAGCGAGGTAAATCATTTGGATTATGCGAAAAATCGGCATCCATTTCGAAAATATATTCGTAATTATTTGCTAAAGCCCACTTAAATCCATGTACATAAGCGCGTCCTAAACCATCTTTTGTGGTACGAATTTCTAAATGCAAACGTTCATTAAATTCAGGAATCAAGCGTTTTACAATATCATTCGTTCCGTCTGGAGAACTGTCGTCAACAATAAGCACATCAAATGCTCCGTCAACAGCCAAAGCTGCACGAATAATGGCTTCTATGTTTTCTTTTTCGTTATAGGTCGGGATAATAACTAATTTGTCCGACATAAATATTATTTTGTGGGCATAAAGATAGTTATAAGATTGTTAGTCTTTTGTATTTTTGAAAAAATTATGAAAACAAACGATTTAATCTCGATAGGAAAAAATACACTTGGCAATGATACTGTTCTTATTGCTTTGACGGTGTGTTTGTTATTGGTTTGTGCAGCAAAATACTTGTTTGCGAAAAATTTCAAAACGCTAGATAATAAAACCGAATACATGAGTTTTACAGATGATAATACGACGTTATTTAGTTTTATTGTCAATGGTGTGACGGTTTTACTGATAAGTTTGTTGTTGGTTTCTTATTTTGATATTACGTATAATCATATTCCAAATTTTAAGTTTTATTATCTTTCACGTGTCGGAATTACCTTTGGTTTAATCAGTTTGATTATGCTCTTTAGGTTGATGATTGAGGTAATTTTTTATCGTGTTTTCTACGAATCTAGTTCTGTTTCATATTTTATGAAAAGTTCGAGTTTTGTTAATGCAAAAAATGTTTTACTCTTACTTATTATTTGTTTTTTGTTTTTTTACACACAAATTAACAAAGATTACTTGATGATGATTGGCTTTATTTTGTTGTTTTTGAATAGAATATTCGAAATTTATCATATATACGCAAAACAAATAAGTGACAATAAATCAGTTTGGTATTATAATATTTTGTACCTTTGCACCCTAGAAATTTTACCTATAATGGTTTTAGCAAAACTATTAATTGTAGGTAAAGTAATCTAAAATTACTATGAAAGTTAAATCAATATTAGTATCTCAACCTAAGCCTCAGGCAGAAAACTCGCCATACTACGAGATTGAAAAAAGAAATAAAATCAAAATTGATTTTAGACCATTTATCCAAGTTGTCGGAATAGACGCTAAAGAAGTAAGACAACAAAAAATTGACTTTAGCAAAGTGACTGCTGTAATTTTTACAAGTAGAAACGCTATTGATCATTTTTTTCGTTTAGCAGAAGAAATGCGCTTTACTGTTCCAGATTCTATGAAATATTTCTGTGAGTCTGAAGCAATTGCATTCTATTTACAGAAATACATTGTTTACAGAAAACGTAAAATTTATATTGGAGAAAAAGTTTTTGCTGATATGGTGCCTTTATTTAAAAAGCACAAAGACGAAAACTTTTTATTACCAGCATCTGATGTTTTAAAACCAAATGTTCCTACTTTACTAGATAGTTTAGGATTAACTTGGCAAAAAGCAACTTTGTTTAGAACTGTTTCGAGTGATTTATCTGATTTGTCTGATGTAAAATACGATATTTTAGTATTTTTTACACCTTCAGGAATCAAATCATTATTCGAAAATTTCCCAGATTTCGTGCAAGAAAATACAAGAATTGCCGTTTTCGGGAAATCGACAGTAGATCAAGCAAAAGAGATGGGATTACGTGTAGACATTGAGGTGCCAACACCACAAACGCCTTCAATGACAATGGCGTTAGATAAATACGTGAAAGAAGCAAATAAATCAAAATAATATTCGCTTTACCCTTCTCTCTAATTAAAAAATATGTAAATTAAAGAGATGGAAAAAAGATGGGAAATAAAAGAACAGCCCAATACTGAAGTTGTTAAGGATTTAAGAGAATCGCTTAACATTTCTGAGGTGCTTGCTATTTTATTAGCCCAACGTGGAATTACGAATTTTGCGCAAGCCAAATCATATTTTAATCCATCCTTAGACGAATTGCATGATCCTTTTTTGATGAAAGGAATGTCTGATGCGGTTTCACGTATCAAAAATGCAATTGATGACGAAGAAAATATCTTAATATTTGGAGACTACGATGTAGATGGAACAACAGCCGTAACTTTGTTTTACGAATTTCTGACTTCTATCTACTCGAAAGTCTTTTTTTATATTCCTGACCGAAATAATGAAGGTTATGGAATCTCTCAGCAAAGTATAGAATTCGCTGTACAAAACAATATTTCACTTGTAATTGCTTTAGATTGTGGAATAAAAGCACACGAAGAAATAAAATATGCTCAATCAAAAGGCATCGATTATATTATTTGTGATCACCATTTGCCAGATCGTTCTGTGCCAAAAGCCTACGCGGTTTTAGATCCGAAACAAAAGGGTTGTCGTTATCCTTACAAAGATTTGAGCGGTTGTGGCGTTGGGTTTAAATTGGTGCAAGCTTATACAGAGAAATTCAATCTTCCGAAAGAAAATCTTTTACCATTTTTAGATTTAGTTGCAGTAAGTATTGCGGCTGATATAGTTCCGATTACAGGAGAAAATCGTGTGTTGGCCTATGCTGGCTTAAAACGATTAAATTCAGATCCTCGTTTGGCTTTTCAGCAATTAATTCCGACTAATATTAAAAATAATGTCAATATTTCGAATGTTGTTTTTTCTATTGCACCAAAAATTAATGCTGCAGGCCGTATCAAACATGGTTCGGAAGCGGTTCGTTTTATGTTGAGTACAGATGAAGAGGATTGCCGTAAATATTTGAATGATATAAATTCATTAAATAATGAACGCAAAACCTTGGATCTTGATATGACGCATGATGCACTTTTTCAATTGGATCAAATCAATACCAAAGAAAAATATTCGACCATTGTTTACGATGCTTCTTGGAATAAAGGAGTAATCGGAATTGTTGCTTCTCGTTTGGTCGATTTGTATTATAAACCAACCATTGTTTGCACGAAGAATAATGAAGGCGAAATTGTATGTTCGGCTCGCTCTATTCAAGAGTTTGATATACATTCGGCAATCGAAAAAAACAAAGATTTGTTAACACAGTTTGGTGGACATATGGCTGCTGCTGGTTTGGCAATGAAAGAAGAAAACTTTGAAGAATTCAAGATTAGATTTGATCAAACAGTGAAAGAAATGTCGAATGGAAAACATTTTACGCCATCAATTTTGATCGATAAAGAGATTTCTTTTAAGGATATGACACGTTCTTTCTTGGAATCGGTGATGCGAATGGCGCCTTTTGGACCAGATAATATGAATCCTGTTTTTATTTCGAAGGATTTATTAGCAACGGATTTCCGATTAGTTGGTAAAGAACACGCGCGTTTGTACGTACATCAGCGAGATACACGTATTACGTTTCCTGCAATTGGTTTCAAATTAGGGAAATTTGGACCAAAATTAGAGAAAGGACAATCGTTTGATATGGTTTACACAATCGGAATGAATTATTGGCAAGGAAAAGGAACTTGGCAATTGAATATCAAAGATATTCGCTTCAACGATTAATGATGTCCTTCTATAACCAAAACCATTTCACCTTTTAAATTTCTTTTTTCAGCTATTTCGGCTAATTCAGTTAATGTTCCGCGTAAAGTTTCTTCAAATTTTTTCGAGATTTCGCGTGATAAACTTGCTTTGCGTTCAGCTCCAAAAGCTTCGGCTAAATCTTTTAATGTGCGTCCAATTTTATGTGGAGATTCGTAGAAAATCATCGTTTTCTTTTCTTCTACTAATGAATCTAATTTCGATTTTCGACCTTTTTTCACAGGTAAAAATCCAACAAAAGTAAATTCATTATTTGGTAATCCAGAAACAACTAATGCAGGAACAAAAGCGGTTGCACCTGGTAAACATTCGATTACGATATTATTTGCCACACATTCTTTTGCTAATAAATAACCTGGATCAGAAATACCTGGAGTTCCGGCATCAGTAATAATCGAAATGATTTGACCATCTTTTAGCTGACGAATAATATCTTCAGTTGCTTGATGCTCATTGTGCATATGGTAGCTACGCATTGGAGTAGAAATTTCGAAATGTTTCAGTAAAATACCACTATTTCGCGTGTCTTCTGCCAAAATCACATCCGATTCTTTTAGCACATCAACCGCTCTAAATGTCATATCTCCCAAATTTCCGATTGGCGTCGGAACCAAATATAATTTTCCACTCATGCGACAAAGTTAAGAAGAATTGTTTTGAGATAAAATTTATCTATCTTTAATGTATAACTCTAATTTCATTATGATGAAAAATTACCGATTTCTTGGATTTATGATTCTACTTTTTATCTCAAATAGCTGTTTGATGGTGAAATTGCCTGAAGCTAAGACAGAAATAATAGTTGTAAAAGACTTTGGGAAATCTTGTTTAAATTATGATGATGAAGATTATTTAGCTGAAAAAACTCGAAAGTCAAAAAAGAATTTCACAACTTCTCTTTATACAAATAAAGGTTGTAAAGATTTATACATTTTAGATGATAGTAAATTAAATATTAAAAAGTTTTATAAGAATACAAAATTATTTACAGATCATCAAGCAATAGTTTACTTTAGAGAATATAATTTTAAAGGAAAAACGATCAAAGTTGTGTATAAAATAAAGCCAGCTAATTAGCTGGCTTCTTATATTATTTCAAAATATCTGCTAAATCTGCAATATCTTCAGCTGAAACTTTGTCCAAAATTTTATCTAAATCTGTTCTTGGAATATCTAATTTAGAATCGATAACCAATACATTTCGCAAACCGTTAATTCCAAAAATCATTTTCTTAACTCGTCCGCCATCTTCTTGTAATGAAATGTTCAAACGGTTATCTTTCGCTTTGAATTTGACTAAGTTCTCATATTTTTCACCACGCATAGATGATTGTAAATCGTTCATGATTCTTTTTTGCTTTCCTTGTCCAGCATCTGAAACAACAAAAACTTTAGCCGATTTTAAATAATTAAATAAATCTGTTCCACCAGCTTTTCCAGCTAATTTCAACGCAAAAGAAGGTAAAGGAATTACAGTAGATTGATTATCATATTTTTTGTAGAATTCTTGCATGTTGCTTGTTGTACCGCAAGATTGCAATGTTAACAATACTGCTATAAAAGATAAACCGATTATTTTTTTCATTGTTCTTGTGTTTATAAATTAGAAAAAGCTATTACAACTCTCGTACCGAAAATTATTAATTTTTAGGATTGTTGAATTTTTAGGTAGGAAAAAATCATTTCTAAAATCGATGAATCATCTAAACCAATCATTTGTTCTAATTCGGTAATCGAAGCGTGTTCGATAAATTCGTCTGGATAACCGTTGATTGTAATATTTCCTTTGTAATGTATTGAATTCAGAAACTCTAAAATTCCACTTCCGAAACCACCTTTTTTTATTCCATCTTCAAAAGTTAGAATGGTAGAATATTTTAATGAAATAGCTTTTAAGCGAGATTCATCCAAAGGCTTGATAAATGGAAAATCAATCAAAGCGACTTTATCTTGAAGATGATTTTGGATGATAATTTCTTCGATTCGAGAACTAATCAATCCAGTTGAAAGAATTGCTAATTGACTTCCTTCAAAAATAATTTCAGATTGACCGATTTCTATTTTTTTGACTTTAGAATTGCTTGTTTGGATATTATTTTTTGGATAACGAATAGCAAATGGTTGAGTTGTAAACTGCGCTGTGTACAATAGATTTTTGAAATCTTTTTCGTTTCGAGGCGAAGACACAATCATATTCGGAATTTCGCGCAAATACGCAATATCAAAATAACCATGATGTGTCGCGCCATCTGTACCAACGAATCCTGCACGATCAATACAAAATACAACAGGTAGATTCTGTAACGCTACATCGTGAATGACTTGATCGTATGCACGTTGTAAAAATGTCGAATAAATCACACAATACGGAATGGTATTTTTCGTCGCCAGACCAGCTGCAAACGTCACCGCATGTTGTTCTGCAATCCCGACATCAAAAACACGTTCAGGAAAATCTTGATGACATTTCACCAAATTACTTCCTGTTAACATTGCAGGCGTTATCGCAACGATTTGTGAGTTATTTTCAAGTAATTGATGCATGGTTTCACCAAAAACATCTTGATACGATTTTTCTTTTTTCTTTGATTTTATTTCGCCCGTTTCTTTATCAAACAAACCTGGAGCATGCCATTTTACTTGATCGATTTCGGCTTTTTCGTAACCTTTTCCTTTTATTGTTTTGATGTGTAAAACTTTCGGACCTTTTATAGAATCAGCTTTATTGAAAGCATTTAATAATTCATCAAAATTGTGTCCATCAATTGTTCCAATAAAATTTAAACCGAAATTGGTAAAGATATTTTCGGATTGATTTTCTAAAGATTTAAAATGTTTTTTCAATCCACCAACCGAAGGATCAATTCCGATATCATTATCATTCAAAATCACTAAAACATCCAAATCTGTTGATCCAAGATGATTTAATGCTTCTAAACTCATTCCAGAAGTAATCGATGCATCACCAATAATTGCAATGTGTTTTCTATTGATTTGATTGATTTTATCTGCTGTTGCCATCCCAACAATTGCTGAAATAGATGTAGAAGAATGTCCCGTTCCAAATGTATCAAACTCACTTTCTATACGCGTTGGAAAACCAGAAATACCATCTTTTTGACGAAGAGAATCGAAAATTTGTTGACGACCAGTCAAAATTTTATGTGGATAACATTGATGACCTACATCCCAAATCAACAAATCTTTAGGTGTATTGTAGTGATAATGTAAAGCAATCGTTAATTCAATCACACCCAAACTAGCACCTAAATGTCCTGGTTTTACACTCAAAGTATCCAAAATAAATTCGCGCATCTCGTGAGCTAAAGCAGTTAATTGAGACGCTTCAAAAGTCCTAAGTTCCTTAGGATGATTGATTTTTGAAAGTAGATTATCCATTATTCTTTTACAAAATTACATTTTTCTGAGGAAAATTCCGTACCTTTGCATGTTACAAAATTTAATGTAACATGTTCCAAATAGGAAAAACCCTTGTATCTGAAGAACTACTAAATGAAGATTTTGTTTGTAATCTGAACAAATGTAAAGGGATTTGTTGTGTAGAAGGTGACGCAGGAGCGCCTTTGAATGATGACGAACTAATTGTATTAGACGATATTTATGAAGATGTAAAACCTTATTTGCGTCCAGAAGGAATTGCGGTGATTGAGCAAGAAGGTAAGTACACAATGGATACTGACGGCGATTGGGTAACTCCATTAGTCAATAATCGTGAATGTGCCTATTTAGTTTTCGAAGAAAATGGTTTTTCAAAATGCGGTATTGAAAAAGCATACGAAGATGGAAAGGTCGATTACAAAAAACCAATTTCTTGTCATTTATATCCGGTTCGTGTTAAGGAATATTCAAATTTCACTTCTGTGAACTATGATGTATGGGATATCTGCTCAGATGCTTGTACCTTAGGAAAAGAATTGAAAGTGAATGTTGCAACATTTGCAAAAGATTCGTTGGTCCGAAAATTTGGACAAGAATGGTACGATGAATTAATGGCCATTCAACAAGAATTGAACAACCAAAAAAAGTAAAAAAAAATATTATGTCAATAACAAGAGCAAGAAGATCTACTGACGCTATTGAAAGATTATATATCTCTATGCGTCATTTATTTCATAGAGGAGTGTACCGTCCATCTGGTGCGCCTGGAAAAATATTAAGAAATTTATTATTCGAAATCAATCCTGAAATTTACGGATCAATGACAGATCCAAACAAAGTAGAATTAAGCGGATTAATGTACGTTTTAGATCGTTTACCAGAAGGAATCGTAGAAACACCTTATGTGTCTTTTACATCTGACGAAGGATATGATCGTTCTATTTTTACGCCAATTATTCCAGCAAAACGTCGTCGTTTTTGCTATAGAATTGATGATGACCAGATGAATATCGAAATTTCTCGCGGTCGTTCTGATATTTATGATGTGTTGACGCACTTAACGTTTTTATACAATGAGGCGGATAAAATCAGAAATAGAGCATTCAGTAACGAAACACTTTCTAAAAGTAGAGCGTGGGAATTTATCGAAAATGTTGTATTCAATGAAGTTGAAATTTCTCGTAAAGAACGCGAAGTTGCTTTGATGCATTTATCGACGATTTTAGGAAGAACGTTTGAAGAAACACAAGAAATTCATCATTATTTCAGTAAAGCAGACGACAAAGATTATTTTTTCCGTGTAGTTTATTGGATGGGATATACTAGCCAACAAGATCGTATCGGAACTAAGAAACGTGAAATTACATTTACGTCTACTTTACGTGAATCGATTGGTCATCACATGATTGGAGAAAAATGGGCGAATGAAATCAAACGTGTATTATTCGAAAATAATCTTCAAGATAAAAACATTCACATCATTTCTGCTAATATGCATAGTGTGTCTAATATGTTGTATGCCTATGATGGATTAAAAAGAAAATACAAAAATGATGGTGTAGAAATTTACGAAGATTTGAGTGCGGCAAACAACAAAATGTTGCGTGATTCGTTAAATGAATACACTCAACAAAATGGTTTAGTTTACATCAAAGATCAATCAGGAACAAATATCGATGTTCAAATTATTGATTTATCTAAAGTAAACATTGCCAATTCTGCGTTTTCTTATGCAAAAGATAAGAACAATGAGGTGATTATTGTGATGGATTATGCTTTTGGTGAGCAAGCATTTGAGGCGATGGATGAGTTGTTGAAACCATACAAAGTAGGAGATGTAAAATTCAAAATGAATGTAAAATCTGTTGCGATTATGGGTAAAGCTGGTATTCTTGAAGGAATAAAAGGTGATATAATGATTGCTACAGCGCATGTTTTCGAAGGAACAACAGATAATTATGTTTTTGATAACGAATTAACCGCTGCAGATTTCGAAGGACAAGGTTTAGGTGTTTACGAAGGACCAATGATTTCGGTTTTAGGAACATCATTACAAAATAAAGACGTTTTAGAGTATTTCAAGAATTCGTCTTTCCAAGCGATTGGATTAGAAATGGAAGGTGCGCATTACCAAAAAGCGATTCAGGTTGCGTCAAAAATTAGACATCACATCGATAAAGATGTTAAAGTAATGTATGCTTATTACGCTTCTGATAATCCGTTAGAAACAGGAAGTACATTGGCTTCTGGAGGTTTAGGATTAACAGGTGTAAAACCAACATATCTAATCACACAAAAGATATTAGAAAAAATTATTAAATAAATTCAATGAAGAATTTTTCCATTTTAGGCTACGGTCATATTGGACGTGTACATCAACAAGCGATAGAGGAAACGGAAAACGCACATTTAATTTCGGTGATTGATTTTAATTTACCAGAAGATTTACCTTTCAAAGGTTATTCAACACTTGAAAGTTTTTTGAACGAAGATCAAGAAACTGATGTTGTTGTGATTGCTACGCCAAATGGTTTGCACCGCGAACATGCGATTCGTTGTTTAAAAGCTGGGAAAAATGTTTTGATTGAAAAACCAATTGCATTAACTGTAGAAGATGCAAAGGAAATATTGAAAGTTGCGGAAGAGAAAAATCTTAGAGTTTTTACGTCGATGCAACTTCGTTTTTCTCCAGTTGTGCAATATGTAAAGAATTTGATTGACAATAATTCGTTAGGAAAAGTTTTCATGGTGAATATTAATTGCTATTGGAATCGTAACAAGAATTATTACAAGTTGCGCGAATGGCACGGAAACCAAGAAATGGACGGAGGTGTTTTGTTTACTCAATTTTCACATTTTGTTGATATCATGAATTTTTGGTTTGATGAGGTAATTTGTACAAATTCTAAAAGTTTCAATTTTACACATCAAGAAGTGACAGAATTTGATGATTCGGGTTGTGTTGATTTTACGGCTGATGGAGCAATCGGACATATGATTTATACAACGTCAGTTTTCAATAAAAATTTCGAAAGTAATATCACGCTTATTGCGGAGAAAGGAACAATTAAGATTGGAGATCAATATCTTAATCAAATGATTTATTCTGATTTAAAAAATGTGTGTTGTTCAAACAAAATTTCTACTGAACAAAAGAATTTTCATCCCAACGCCATTACCGAGATTTCTGATGCGTTAATTCGTCACAATGAATCTTTGTTAGATGGAAAATATGCTGTAAATTTAGTTAAGTTTATTTCGGATGCGAATCATTTGGCAACAGAAAATAAACAAGAACTTAAAACAGAGAACTATGAAATTTCACACTCGTAAATGGGTAAAACCCGAAGATCTTAATCCAAATAAAACACTTTTTGGAGGAAAACTTTTGGCTTGGATTGATGAAGAAGCGGCGTTATATAGCATTGTGCAATTAGAAAATTCACATGTTGTAACTAAATATATGTCGGAAATCAACTTTATGGCTTCGGCGCGTGAAGGTGATATTGTAGAAATAGGAATTGAGGTGGTGAAATTTGGAACAACTTCATTGGTTTTACAATGTGAAGTACGTAACAAAATGACGCATGAAACCATTATTACAGTCGATCGAATTACAATGGTAAATTTAGATGCAGAAGGAAAACCAAAACCGCACGGGAAAACACAAATAGAATATGTGGTGGATCGTTTAGCTGGAAAAGGTTAAAAAATTATAAAAATAAAAAAGTCGAA
>NZ_DEVJ01000046.1:11747-26067 GCF_002362875.1 Empedobacter sp. UBA3239
TTCGACTTTTTTATTTTTATTCTGTAATAAACAACGATTTTAATTCGTGTGCATCAGCAGGATTCATTCTGCCAGCCAAAATCAAACTTAATTGTTTACGACGCAAAGCAGCTTCATAACGCTCGATTTCTTGTTCAGATTCTGGAATTAATTCAGGAACTTGAACAGGTTTATTGTCATTATCAACGGCTACAAATGTGTAAATACCGCTATTTGTTTGGTTATAAACACAATTTTCGTAATCGTAAACATAGACATCAACATACACTTCCATCGATGATTTGAATGCACGAGTTACTTTAGATTCTAACTTCACTGTACTTCCCATCGGAATCGGAATGTTAAACGCAACGTGATTGACACTTGCTGTTACAACCAAAAAACTTCCACCATGCATTTTCGCAGAAATAGAAGAAATTCTGTCCATAGAAGCCAATAATTCGCCTCCGAACATGTTTCCTAAGTTGTTGGTTTCATTCGGTAAAACCAAGTTTGTCATTACTGCTAACGACTCTTTTGCTGTTTTTGCTTTCGCCATAAACTTTTGTTTGTTGGGTGCAAATTTCAACAAAATATTCGAGTTTTGAAACAGTTATTATCGTTGTGTTAAGTATTTGTAATTGAGTTTTTTATTAAATCAATAAAATTTTATAGTTAAAAAATGTTAATATAGATTATTGTATTATTTCAAGTCTTACATTTGGACAGAATTATGAAAATGTTTATCACATACTTGCTATCTACTTTATTTCTACTATTTTTTGCGGAAACTAAAGTGTTTGCGGGTACTCAACATTTTCAGGGAAATTTAACTTCACAGACAGTCGTTAACGATAATACACATATTTATCACGCAAGTAAAATTGTTGAAACTAAATTCTCTAAAACTTCAAATTCAAATCAATTTCAAGAATTTAATCCAAGTATCGAAACGATTGATGATGATTTTCAGACATTAAACAAAATCGATTTAGAAACTTGTATCAAACTATTAAGTGTTGTTCTGGTTTTAAACTTTATAATTCAAGGTTTAAGAAAGAAGCACATCTTCTACAGTAAAACTATCAAATTTTCGAGTTGTAAGTACATTTTGTTACGTACAATCAGAATTTGATTGATTTCTTAAATTTTTAAAATTACACCAAAAATTAGTGTTCAGTCCATGAATAGCTGAATGTTAGCAAATTTTTGTATGTAATATTTTTTGGTAAAACTACTTCTACCAAGAAATCCATTTCATCAAATTTTATATTTAATAGTTAGAAGAATTATGAAAAGAGTCGCATTATTTGTAGCTCTAAGTACTGTATTGTTGACAACAAGTTGTTCATCAAAAAAACAGGAAAAAGAAGAAGTGAAAGATTATCCAATCACAACGCCAATCAAAATGGATACGATTGTAGATAAGGATTATGTAGCCCAAATTCAGTCGGTACGAAACATCGAAATTCGTGCACAAGAAAAAGGTTATTTGCAAAAAGTTTTTGTGGATGAAGGTCAACATGTACAAGCTGGTCAATTGTTGTTTCGCATTATGCCTTCGATGTATCAAGCTGAATATTTGAAATCGAAAGCTGAGGTAAAAGAGGCACAAATTGAATTGCAAAATTCAGCAACTTTGGCTGATAATAATGTCGTTTCTAAGAACGAAAAAGCCATTGCGCAAGCACGGTTAGAAAAATCGAAAGCAGAAATGCAATTGGCTCAATTACATTTATCATTTACAGATATTCGTGCGCCATTTTCTGGTGTTATAGATCGAATTCCGATGAAATTGGGAAGCTTGATTGACGAAGGAATGTTATTGACAAATTTGTCTGATAATTCATCAATGTTTGCTTATTTCAACGTTTCTGAGCCTGAATATTTAGATTATCAAACAAATATTCAAGATAGAGCGAGTAAACAAGTTTCGTTGATTATGGCGAATAATAAACCTTTACCAGAAAAAGGTTTGGTAGAAACGATAGAAGGAGAATTTAACAACGAAACAGGAAATATTGCGTTTCGTGCGCGTTTTGCAAATCCAAATCATTTGTTAAGAAATGGTGAAACAGGGAAAGTAAAAATGACAGTTCCGTTGCATGATGCTTTATTAATTCCACAAAAAGCAACCTACGAAATTCAAGATAAAACCTATGTTTTTGTAGTAGATAAAAATGGTATTGTGAAATCTCGAAATATCACGATTGGTCTAGAAATGCCTGATGTTTATGTGGTAGAAAGCGGACTTTCGGAGAAAGATAATATTTTGTTAGAAGGTGTTCAGAAAGTGAAAGATGATGATAAAATCAAAACGAAATTTATTGCACCAAGAAAAGTTCTTTCATCGTTAAAATTAAAATCAAACTAATCTAAAAAATTCAAAAGTTATGTTTGATAAATTTATTCGAAGACCCGTTCTATCGATTGTTATTTCGTTGATTATAGTTTTCTTAGGAATTCTATCATTAGTCAAATTACCCGTAACCCAGTTTCCATCTATTTCTCCTCCAAAAGTTAATATTACGGCAGAATATCCCGGTGCGAATAACGAATTGTTAATAAAATCAGTGGTAATTCCATTAGAACGTGCGCTAAATGGTGTTTCAGGAATGAAATATATTACGTCTGATGCCGGAAATGATGGTGAAGCGTCTATTCAAGTCATTTTTGATTTAGGAACTGATCCAAATATTGCAGCTGTAAATGTGCAAAACCGTGTTTCTTCGGTTGTCAATAAACTTCCGCCTTTAGTAGTTCGAGAAGGTGTGAAAATTACGCGAGAAGAATCAAATATGTTGATGTACATTAACTTGTATAGTAATGATCCAAAAGCAGATCAACAATTTTTATATAATTATGCAGATATCAATATTTTATCTGAGTTGAAACGTATAAATGGAGTTGGAGATGCAGATATTTTAGGAAACCGAGAATATGCAATGCGTGTGTGGTTGAAACCAGATAGAATGCAAGCCTATAATATTTCTGCGGATGATGTGATGAAAGCGTTGGATGAACAAAGTATTGAAGCTTCGCCAGGGAAAACAGGGGAAAGTTCTGGTAAACGTTCAGAAGCTTTTGAATATGTATTAAAATATTCAGGTCGATACAACACAAAAGAGCAATATGGAAACATCATTTTAAGAGCAAATCCTGATGGAGAAATCTTACGTTTAAAAGATGTTGCTGATATAGAATTTGGAAGTTCGATGTATGATATTTACTCAACATTGAACGGAAAACCTTCTGCCGCAATTGTGATAAAACAATCGTACGGAAGTAATGCGAGTGAAGTGATTAAAAACATCAAAGAATTAATGGCTGATCTTAAAGAGAATAATTTGCCAAAAGGAATGGATTACGAGATTTCATATGACGTTTCGAAATTCTTAGATGCTTCAATGGAAAAAGTGGTACATACACTTTTTGAAGCTTTCGTTTTAGTTGGGATTGTTGTGTTTTTATTCTTAGGTGACTGGCGTTCTACATTAATTCCTGCGTTGGCGGTTCCTGTTTCTTTGATAGGAACTTTTGCTTTAATGAGTTTCTTTGGAATTACATTAAACTTGATTTCTCTCTTTGCTTTAGTTATGGCGATTGGAGTTGTCGTCGATGATGCGATTGTGGTGATAGAGGCTGTTCACGCGAAGATGGAAGAGAAAAATCTCTCGCCTTTACGAGCGACGGAAGAAGCGATGCGCGAAATTAGTGGAGCAATTATCGCAATAACATTTGTAATGGCAGCCGTGTTTATCCCAGTTGCGTTTATGTCTGGCCCTGTTGGTATTTTTTATCGTCAATTTTCGATTACGATGGCGACATCAATTATTTTATCAGGAATTGTTGCCTTAACGCTTACACCAGCTTTGTGTGCAATGATTTTGAAAAATAATCATAATCAACCAAGAAAGAAAACGATGTTAAATAAATTTTTATTGAAGTTTAATAATTTGTTCAACAAAGGATCTTTTAAATATGAAAAAGTTTTAACCAAAACAGTTAACAAACGCACTGTTACATTCGGATTTTTACTAGCATTTTGTGCTGGAGTTTTCTTTTTGAATAATAGTTTGCCTTCTGGATTTATTCCAAACGAAGATCAAGGAATGTTTTATGCGATTATTCAAACACCTCCAGGTTCTACGTTAGAAAGAACAAATGAAGTTTCTCAAAAATTACAAAAAATAGCGGAAGGAATTGATGGCGTTTCATCAGTTTCATCTTTGGCTGGTTATGAGATTTTGACAGAAGGAACAGGAGCAAACTCTGGAACTTGTTTGATTAACTTGAAAAGTTGGGACGAACGTTCTAAATCTGCTGAAGAAATCATCAAAGAATTAGAAGAAAAAACTGGGAATATTAATGGTGCAAATATCGAATATTTTCAACCACCATCTGTTCCTGGATATGGTGCTGCAGGAGGTTTCGAGTTGAGATTGTTAGATAAAGCGGGTAGTGGAGATTATCATAAAATGGAAGAAGTGAGCCGTGATTTTGTAAAAGAATTAACTCGTCGTCCAGAATTGAGTTCTGTATTTACATTTTATAGTGCTTCTTTCCCTCAATATGTCTTGAAAATTGACAATGATATTGCCGAACAAAAAGGAGTTTCGATCGAAAATGCGATGGATAATTTATCAACATTAGTTGGTTCTAATTACGAAACAAGTTTCATCAAATTTGACCGACCTTATAAAGTGATGGTACAAGCTTCGCCAGAATATCGTGCGCTACCGGAAGATTTATTGAAATTGTATGTGAAAAATGATCAAGGTGAAATGGTTCCATATTCAGCTTTCATGAAAATTGAAAAAGTATATGGTTTATCAGAAATTACGCGTCACAATATGTATAATGCAGCAGAAATTAGTGGTACGCCAGCTTCTGGTTATAGTAGTGGACAAGCGATTGCAGCGATTAATGAAGTAGCTAAGAATACTTTGCCTCGTGGTTTTGGAATTGATTGGGCAGGAATATCGAAAGATGAGGTTTCTCGTGGAAATGAAGCAGTGATTATTTTCGCCATTTGTTTAATTTTCGTTTACATGATTTTAGCAGCACAATACGAAAGTTTTATTTTGCCTTTACCAGTTATCATTTCACTACCAACAGGGATTTTCGGAGCATTTTTCTTCTTGAAATTATTAGGATTAGAAAATAATATTTATGCACAAGTTGCAATGGTGATGTTGATTGGACTTCTCGGTAAAAATGCGGTGTTGATTATTGAGTTTGCAGTACAAAAACATAACGAAGGTTTATCAATTGTAAAATCAGCGATTGAAGGTGCGGGTGTTCGTTTCCGTCCAATTTTGATGACATCATTTGCGTTTATTGCAGGTCTTATTCCGTTGGTTATTGCTTCTGGTCCGGGAGCAGTAGGAAATAGAACAATTGGTACTGCTGCTGCAGGCGGAATGTTGTTCGGAACTATTTTCGGGTTGTTTATTGTACCCGGTTTATATGTTGCGTTTGGCGCTTTGGCGGATAAAATGCAATTGGTGAAATATGAAGATGAAAATCCTTTAACAGAAGAAATCACGGAAGATGAATAAAAATAGTTTAAAAAATATAATTGCAATAAGTCTTTTTGGAACAATGATTTGGAGCTGTAAAGCTCCTGCGGTAAGCAAAGAGATTGAAAATCATCAAGCACCAAAAATTCCAGAAGCTTATCAAAATGTGCAAAATGATGATGCACCAAGTTCTGGGTTGACGCCTTGGAAACAATTTTTTACTGATCCAAATTTGGTCGTTTTGATTGAAGAAGCGTTAAAAAATAACCAAGAATTGATGATTACACTTCAAGAAATTGAGATTTCTAAAAATGAAGTGTTGTACAAAAACGGAAAATTATCGCCAAATGTTTCAGCAAATGCAGGAATTGGAGTTGAGAAAGTTGGTCGTTATACAAGTCAAGGTGCTGGTGATGCTTCGACTGAGATAAAACCCGGGAAAGAAATGCCTGATCCTTTGATGGATTATGCGATTGGATTGAGCGCTGATTGGGAAGTTGATATTTGGAAAAAATTACGTAATTCGAAAGATGCTTCGATTGCGCGATATTTATCAACGGTAGAAGGAAAGAATTTTGTTTTGACAAATTTAATTTCAGAGATCGCATCGTCTTATTATGAATTATTGTCTTTAGATAGTCAATTGGAGTTAATTCATCGAAATATTGAGTTACAGAAAGAATCACTTCGTGTAGTTAAAATTCAAAAGGAAGCAGCGCGTGAAACTGAATTAGCGGTGAAGAAATTTGAAGCAGAATTATTAAAATCAGAAAGCGAAGAGTTTAATATTAAACAAGATATTACGGAAACCGAGAATAGGATTAATGCTTTATTGGGAAGATATCCGCAAAAGATAAAACGTGATGGTTCGTCATTTATGGATTTGATTCCACAAACAGTACATGCAGGAATTCCTTCTGAATTATTATCAAATCGTCCTGATATCAAACAAGCAGAATTAGAGTTAAAAGCTTCTGCTTTAGATGTGAAAGTGGCTCGTGCAGAGTTTTATCCGTCACTTAATATTTCTGCGGCTTTAGGACTAAATGCGTTCAAACCATCTTATTTGGTAAAAATGCCAG
The DNA here is from genome assembly GCF_002362875.1 of Empedobacter sp. UBA3239. Classification (NCBI taxonomy): domain Bacteria; kingdom Pseudomonadati; phylum Bacteroidota; class Flavobacteriia; order Flavobacteriales; family Weeksellaceae; genus Empedobacter; species Empedobacter sp. UBA3239. The sequence goes on from NZ_DEVJ01000046.1 coordinate 18,331, forward strand.
AGTCTATTTTATATTCGTTGGCTGGAGAATTAGCTGCGCCTTTAATCAATAAAAGTGCGATAAAAGCGGAGTTTAATACAGCAAATGCTCATCAAATACAAGCGTTGTACGAATATGATAAAACGATTTTAAATGCTTATTTAGAAGTGTCAAATCAAATGTCGAAGATTAATAACTTAGAACAAAGTTATTCGTACAAAGATAAACAGGCGAAAGCACTTGTAGAATCTATTGATATTGAGAATCAGTTGTTCAAAAATAATCGTGCAGATTATCTAGAAGTGTTAACAACTCAACGTGATTTATTGGATGCAAAAATGGAATTAATCGAAACAAAAGAAAAACAATTAAGTACAGTTGTCGCTATATACAAAAGTTTAGGTGGTGGCTGGAAGTAGTTTTCATATTCATTCTAACAAAGAAATAAGCTGCCTTTTGGGCAGCTTATTTCGATTTATATTGTATTAAAAAATGATTTAATTTTCAGTTCTAACCCAAGTTCCAGGAGACTTTTTATTCACATCATTCATATATTTTTGCGCGTCTTCTATGTTATTGAAGCTGCTATATGTAACATAATAATAGCGACCTTTTACATAAGAAACTCCTGCATCTTTGTAACCTTGTTTTTTCAATTCTCCAACCAAACGATCAGCATCTTCTTGACGTTTAAGCGAAGCCGCAATTACTTGATATTTTTTATTGTTAGATTTTGAAGTTGTTTTAGTTGCAACTTCTTTTTTGTCCTCAACTTTCTTTTCAGCTGTTTTAGGAGCTTCAACTTTCGTTAATTTTTTTGTTTCTGTTTTTACAATTTCTTTTGTCGAAGGCTTTTCCTTTACAATTGCCGTAATCTCCTTTTCAGTTTCATTCAGTTTCGTTTCCTTTACAACTGTAATTTCAACTTTTTTAGGCGTTTCAATTGTATCTGTTTTCGTTACCGTTTCGGCAATCTGATATTCAACTAAAGAAGGCTCAGCAATCGTTTGCGGCATATTATACACATCGTATTGCACTGTAGGTTTTTCAGTTTTGGTTGCGTCATCTTTACCAATCATTGGTAAAACCAAACCGCTCCATTGTTCTGTTACGAATTCTTGTACGGGTTGCGGCGTATTAAAATATAGGAAGCCACCAACAATAATGGGAATTAATGAGGCTGCGGCTAAAAATTTTGACATGTGTTTGTTAGAGGTTTTAGTTTTAGACGAATCTAAAATGTAATTGGCTTGTAAATTTGAAAGACCATAAGCGGCGATGAAATAATTTTGAGCATTTTCTGGTTTGAAGTCAATTTTTCCAGTGTCATTAAATTGTAATGATCCGATATTTTGTAAGGTTAAAACTTTTCCATTTTTCAAATGTTCTTGCCAAAAATAAACTTGTTCATTCAAAAATGTTTGCGCATTTTCAAAAGACATTGGCTCATCTTCTACAATTTTATTCACCAAAACACCATCACTTTTTGTTAAAGTTGTATTGAAAGAAAGCTCTTTTCTTGGTGGAATAAATGTGTTTGTTTGCTCGTCAAACGCCACATTAGCATTGTTTGAGATAAACGCTCCAAAGTTTGGAACGATTACACAATCTTGCTGAAATAATAATTGACTAATATGCTCTTCTAACCTCATACTACGAAATTAACATTTTTTTTAGATTTAGCAAAAAATAAATACTTAAAATTCTGCTTAGTTGGTTTAATATTAGTAATTTAACAAAATGCAAACCGATTTACCATATATTTTAGCACTTTCTTTTCAGAAAGGAATTGGCGATATCACAGCTCGAAAAATTATTCAATTTTTTGGTTCAGCACAGGCTGCTTGGAATTGTAAACCAAAAGATTTGCTGCAAATTTCGGGAATTGGACAGCAAATAAGCAAAGATTTTGGGAATAAAAAATGGTTAGATTTAGCTTTTAACGAAATAGAATATTGTAAAAATAATCAAATCAATATTTTAACTTTTTATGATGAAGCTTATCCACAATTCTTAAAAGAATGTATTGATGCACCTTTGGTGATTTTTTGTAAAGGAAGTTTAGAATTTAATCAATTCAATAACAAAAAGATTTCGATTGTTGGTACGCGAAAAATGACTAATTATGGACGAAATTTTATTACTGAATTAATCGAAGGTTTAGCAGATTTTGATGTTACAATTGTTAGTGGATTAGCGTACGGTTGCGATATAGAAGCACATACAAATGCGCTCAAAAATAATGTTGCAACATGGTCGGTAATGGGAACAAATTTTGAACGAATTTATCCTGCTACTCACAAAAAAATTGCGATTGAAATTTTACAAAAAGGAGGTTGGATAACGGAGCAACCAAGTTTTAAAATTGCTACACCTGAAGCTTTTTTGCAACGAAATCGGATTATTGCAGGCTTATCAGATGTTACAATTGTGGTAGAATCTGCTTTTAAAGGTGGAAGTTTGGTGACTGCAAAATTTGCAAATGAATATAATCGAGAAGTGTTTGCTTTGCCAGGGAAATCAACGGATGCGTTGAGTATTGGGTGTAATTATTTGATAAAATCTCATCAGGCTTATTTGGTCGAAAATTCGAAAGATATTATTGATTATTTTAACTTCAATTCGAAGAAGAAACCAAAACAAATAGATTTGTTTATTGAGTTTTCTAATGATGAAAATTTAATTGTAAATTATCTCAAAACCAATGGAAAACAACATATTGATAAAATGTCTTTTGACTTAAATTTGAAATCCTACGAATTGATGCCAGTTTTATTAGATTTAGAATTGAAACAAATAATTTCTACTCTTCCAGGTAAATTTTATGATTTATTGTAACAAGCAATACAATTTTTAGCAAGTTATTTTGTTATAAATTACAGTATTTTTGTGCATTATGAAGACAAAATTGTTCATTTTCATCACCATGATTTTCACAAGTTTAAACGCTCAAAATGATAAAGTGCGTTGGACTGATCTTTTTTCTTACAATAATGTGAAATTGTTGGAAGAAGTAAATGGTGTGATTTATTGTGGAACTGAAAACGGAATTTTCTTGTTCAATCCTCTAAATCCAACAAGTGATTGGATTAAACTAAATAAAACCAATTTTTTGAACAATGTTGGGGTTTCTGCAATGGCTTATGATAAAGATTCGGATTCGTTTTTAGTTGGGTATGAAAATGGAGGTTTAGATTTATTGAAATCTGGAGAATCGACAATGGTTTTGGATATTAAATGGAATGGATTTAACGGAGTTAAAAAAATCAACCATATTCTTATAAATGACGGAATTGCGTTTATTTCTGGTGCTTTTGGGATTGTTTCCTACGATCTGAAAGATGAAGAATTTAAAGAAACAACACGTACAACAACACGTACAAATACAGCTGTTGTAAATGATGCAACAATTTTAGACAACAAGATTTATATCGCAACATCGAATGGAATTTATTCGAGTGATTTATCGGATAAGAAATTGAATAATCCGGATTTTACAACTTGGGGAAGTTCTATTGTTACAGGAGATATTTCGAATATAGAATTGTTTGAAAAAGAGATTTATTATTCAGTAGAAAATGAATTAAAAACAATTTCTGGAACTCCTGTTTCTGGAGCTTTTAATTTTATTGAAGATTTAAAATTATCAAATGAAAAATTAATCATTACTCAAAATAATCAGATATCTGTTTTAGGAAGTGGTGATTATTCTAAATCTGAAATTAATTTTAATACTGCAATTTCAATTGATAATATTGTTTATGGAGGTTCAGTAAATCATGGAATTATTAATTTATCTAATCTTGAAGAATTTTATCCCGATGGACCTTTCAATAATAAAGCTTGGTCTGTAACGACAAAAAGTGGAAAAGTTTGGATTGCACCTGGAGGAACAGAAAGTTATTCAAACGTATTAGATAATAATGATGGATTCTTTTATTATGACACTAAAAAATGGAATAACTTTAGCTCAAAAGATATTTTTGATATTCGAGATGTTTTAAGAATCGCTCCTCATCCAGATAAAGATAAAAATACATTTATAGTATCATCATTCAATAAGTATGGACGTGATAAAAATGGACGAACAGATTTATTAGAATTTGATGCAGATTTAACGCCTAAGAAAATTATTAACGATCAGTTCCCTACTTCTAGAATTTCTGGATTAGCCTATGATAAGTTAGGAAACTTACATATTGGCGCTTCATATCCAGATGGTAAATCGCCTGATTATCAATCTGTATATTATGTAGAAAGAAATGCGAATGGTACTTGGAAAAGTTATGATGTTGATAAAACTTCTGCTATTGTGGCACTTTCTCCTGATTTTTCTGATGTTTATACCTATTATGCTAGTGGTAGACAAGGAGGTGGGGTTACAGTTTTAGACAAAAAATATGAAATTGTAACAACAATGACAACTTCAAATAAGCTACCAATTAATAATGTTCTGACTGTTGCAAATGACAAATCAAATAATTTATGGATTGGGACAGAACAAGGTTTAGTCGTTTTGTACGGAGCTGATAATGCTGTAAGTTCTAATAATATTGTCGCAGAACCAATTGTGATTATTCAAGATGGAATTCCAGAGGCGTTGTTAACAGATGTTGGGATTTATGCGATAAAAGTGGATAATGCAAACAATAAATGGATTGCTACTAATGGAGCGGGCGTTTATTATGTTTCGGATAGTGGAGAGTCGACGAAATTGCATTTTACTTCTAAGAACTCACCTTTACCTTCGGATATTGTGTACGATGTTTCTATAGACGAATCGACAGGAAAAGTATTTTTTGCAACAGAAAAAGGTGTGGTTTCGTATAATGGAGATGTGTCGACAGAAGCGAATAATTTTAACAATGCAATTGCGTATCCAAATCCTTATCGACCAGAATATAAAGGGAATGTTACGATAAAAAATCTTCCAAATCGTGCGTTGGTTAAGATTACAGATATTGTTGGAAATTTACTTTTTGAGAAAAAAGCCGAAGGAGGAATTGTAGAATGGAATACAAATAATGTAAAAGGAAAGCCCGTAGCTTCTGGGATTTACTTAGTTTTGATGACAAATGCAGATGGTACAGAAACCAAAACATTGAAAATTGCAGTTGTCCGTTAATGAAAATTTTAGAAACCAAAGCCATTGTACTTTCGAGCTTAAAATATGGTGACACGAGTTTAATTATACGTTGTTATACACAAGATTTTGGCTTAAAATCATTTATAGCAAAAGGAGTTTTCTCCAAAAAAAAGCGAAATACTTCGTTGTATTTTCCGCTAGCAGAAATAGATTTGAGCTTTCAACCGAAATCAAATGAACAACAATTGGTTTTCTTAAAATCAGTGCAAACGTCGTATTATTACGAATCGTTGCATTTTCATCCCATCAAATCGGCGATTGTTTTTTTCTTGGCTGAGATTCTGAACTTAGTTTTAAAAGAAGAATCAGATAATCCTGAATTATATTTTTACATCGAACATTCGCTAAAAGAATTTGATCAAAAGAAAGACGATTTTGCAGATTTTCATTTGATTTTTTTGATTCAATTATCTCATTTTCTTGGTTTTTATCCAAACTTAGAAATTGACGGAAATCTATTCGATTTAGAAAATGGTTTTTTTACCAATTCAAATTCATCCATCAATATGTTGAAAGCAGATGAAACTGTTTTGTTCAAAAAATTGTTAGAATTACATTTTTCCGAAGATTCAAAAAATACATTCAATCAATCACAACGTTCTCTCTTACTCGAAATTCTAGTGAAGTATTATCAAATTCATACCAATAATTTCAAGAAGCCAAAATCACTTCAAGTTTTACACGAATTGTTTAGTTAATGGGAAGAAATATTAATAACTCAATAAGTAAAAAAGAAAGAATTAGAAGAAAAAAAGAGGATATAAAAATTAATAGATACTCTAATATAATCTTCTTAGTATATTTTGTTGTATTTTATTTGTTGTATAGAAATGACGAAATTATACTTTTTAATATCAAGCTATGGTATTATTTAGTTTTATATATTTTTATCACTTTTCTGATATATTTAATCTTAAATATTCCAATCGTTAAAAGAAAAATTGGAAATTTTGATCATTGGAGAATTAATATTCTAGCATCATTTGTTTTATCTTTCTTTATTTCGATTCTTTGTAATTTTGGATTGAAATATTTGGTCAATGATTTAGCAAAAGATCAAATAATTACAGAACATTGTGAAATTTTAGAAGTTAAAAAAGGAAGATATAGAAGAGGTGGAGATTATTATAAGCTGAAAGTTAATTTTAAAGGAAATAAAGAAACAATAGATTTAGATAACTATTTATTCCAACAATTAGAAAAAGCTGATTTAAATAAAAATCATGCAATTATAAAAGTTAGACCTTCTATTTTTAATATTTATATAGTGGAGAATGTTCTTATTGAATCCAAAAATCTCCCGAAATAAATTCTAACAAATCTTTAAAACAAAGAATAAATAAAACTCCATATATTTGCTATAGTTAAAAGCATTCACAATGAAATTCAATACAAAAGCGATACATGGAGGTCAACAACATGACCCTTCAACAGGAGCCGTAATGACTCCAATTTACCAAACATCAACATTCGCACAAAAATCACCAGGAGATTACAAAGGATACGAATATTCTCGTGGTGCAAACCCAACAAGAACTGCTTTAGAAAATGCATTAGCATCTATCGAAGGAGGAATTGCAGGTTTTGCATTTGGTTCTGGTTTGGCTGCAATCGATGGTGTATTAAAATTATTTAAACCAGGTGATGAAATCATCGCGATGGACGATTTATATGGAGGTTCTTACCGTTTGTTTACACGTGTTTATGAAAAATTTGGGTTGAAATTCCATTTCGTAGATATGACAAATGTTGAGGCTGTTGTTGCTTTAATCAATGATAATACAAAAATGGTTTGGGTTGAAACACCTACAAATCCATTGATGAAAGTGGTTGATATCAAAGCGGTAAATGATGCTGTAAAAGCAAAAAAATCTGATATTTTAGTCGCTGTTGATAATACATTTGCTTCGCCTTATTTACAACGACCAATTGAGTTGGGAGCAGATATAGTGATGCATTCTGCAACAAAATATTTAGGAGGTCACTCAGATTTAGTTGCTGGAGCAATTGTGGTTAATTCAGAGCAATTGGCAACTGATGTTCACTTCAATTTATTTGCAACAGGAGGAATTTTAGGACCACAAGATTCTTACTTAGTTTTACGTGGAATCAAAACTTTGGCTGTTCGTATGGATCGTCACTGTTCAAACGGAATGAAGATCGCACAATTTTTAGAGGCTCATCCAAAAGTTGCGCACACGTATTATCCAGGTTTAGAAAATCATCCACAACACGAAATTGCGAAAAAACAAATGAAAGATTTCGGAGGAATGGTAACGTTTACGTTGACTTCTGGGAAGAAAGAAGATGCTTTCAAAATTTTAGAAAACTTAAAAGTTTTCACTTTGGCTGAATCTTTAGGTGGTGTTGAATCATTAGCAAATCACCCAGCTACGATGACACATGCGTCTATTCCTGCTGAGAAACGTGCTGAAATTGGTATTACAGATGATTTAATTCGTTTGTCTGTTGGTATCGAAGATATAGATGACTTATTAGAAGATTTAGAACAAGTTTTGAATTTGATTTAATCGATATAAGGAAAATAAAAAAAACGGAATCTATAAGATTCCGTTTTTTTTATTGAATTGGATGTCCCGTCCTGAAATAGC
>NZ_DEVJ01000043.1:0-123 GCF_002362875.1 Empedobacter sp. UBA3239
TAAAAATATTAGGGTGACTATAGCTGCAGGGCTCACCTCTTCCCATTCCGAACAGAGAAGTTAAGCCTGCCTGCGCCGATGGTACTGTTACTTACGGGAGAGTAGGTCGTCGCCAGTTTTTAT
>NZ_DEVJ01000043.1:300-16785 GCF_002362875.1 Empedobacter sp. UBA3239
TTTTTATTAAAAGCCTCAAGATTATTTCTTGAGGCTTTTTATCGAATGATTAGGATGTAAACCTGATTAAAAATACAAAAATATTAGGGTGATTATTACGAAAGGGCTCACCTCTTCCCATTCCGAACAGAGAAGTTAAGCCTTTCAGTGCCGATGGTACTGCTATTGCGGGAGAGTAGGTCATTGCCAGTTTTTATTTAAACCTCAAGATTTATTTCTTGAGGTTTTTTTATATTTTATACAGAAAGTATTATGATAATTTTTAATCATTCAACTAAATATTACGATTTAGTTTCATTCTTATTTTATGGATAATTAATTAAGAAGTTAAAACAAGTTTTTGAAAATTTTAAAAAAAATATAGTTCGGAATCTCACAAGATGTAACTATGTAAATCAATATTTTCTAATTTAACTTTATTTGCTTAGTAATAGTCTCAATTACTTTTGATAATTTCGATCAAAGTGATAATTACCATTCAAAGAAATATGTATTTATTGATCCAATAATTGGTGAATTTTTCCTTGAAATTACGCATTGTTTGATATTGATTAAACTTCCCAATTTGTTTTCAATGGGTATTGTTTTGTGCTTTAAATTAACAAAAAGATAGTCAAAAATGCGAATCCATCTTCTTCTACTCCAATGCTTTTAATATATTTCCAAAAATGATAGTATTGCAAATATTTAAGCAAAATTCCATGTAGATTTTAATCCTTTGTTGATATAACATAAGTAATCAATAAAGCAATTCCAACAAATAGCATCATCAATTTTGAAAGATGCATAAATTCGGTTGTTAAAAATAATTTTTGAAAATGTAAACCTTCTGCAAGAGGAGAAGTGATGACTGAAATTTATATTAATCATTCCTAATTTAAAAATCATAACAGCAGGAAAAAATTCGAGTAAATACTTTTCTTCCAACCCATATAAAACTCAAACATCCAAAACCTAAAGCCAGTCAAAATTCAAAACACGGTACAATAAATTTGTAACTAATCTTTGGTAATGATAATAACCAAATTGTGTTAAAATATACATCATAGTAAATTCTACAGCGGCCAAACCTCTCAAAAACTTCGGAATAATCATCAATAAAACAGAAATCGTATAAGCTAAAGCTAATGCATCAAAAATGGGTTGAATACCTAACGCTAACATTGTAAAATAAACATGTAATATCCCAGTAATTTCGATGATTGTTGAAATTAGAATCGTGAGATTTATATTTTTTTGTCCAAAGAAGCTTCAAAAATTGGATTGATTTCTTTACAATTTTTGGAAATTTATTCTCTATAATTTGATTGAATTTGTTTTTTGTTTTTAAATGAGCTGTAAAAGAAATAAACCAGAATTAAAATTATGCCCAAAATAACTAATGATATCTACAAATCATTAAAATATTTGTTGACGAAAATACTATAAATAATGATGGATATACCTATGTTGAAAACCGTTAATAATCAAATAAAACCATAAATAGAACTTGCCTAAATTTATTTGTTTCAAATTGTTGTTTTTTTATTTGTTTGGGTAGATAAGCTAAAAAACTAATTCCGCCCGCTAGTAAAAAAACAATGATAAAATTTCGTTTGAGTTATAGATTGAATGTGCGCTAAAGTTTAAAAGTTAAACCATCTGCTTTGAAACATGTGATATACATTACAATTTGTAATGAAATATAGAGAAGAGTAATCACGAAACCGATTAATAACAAAAAAGGCTGCACTCTGGTTACTTGGAATAATTTGCATCATTTCTTTTCATTTGCTTTTGAAATATACAAATGTTCAATATAATAAGTCTTGCTATAACTTGTTGCCAAGATTTTTTTACATATTTTATAGTTTGTGGAAATTTAATTTTGGTATGACATTGATAAGTTTTATCAATTTAGGGAAAAATTAAAAATAAAAATTTATGATTAACTTGAAAATCTCCTATATTGAAAATAAAAATAAGATATGGAGACTGGATTAAATATACGTCAAGCTATTTTGAATGATGCAGATAGAATTTGGGAAATTTTGCAACAAGCAGTTGAGAAAAGAAAAGAGGAGGGAAGTAATCAATGGCAAAATGGTTATCCAAATCTAGACGTTGTAAAAAATGATATCTCAAATGGTTTTGGTTATATAATTGAGAATGATAATAATCTAATCATTGGATATGTTGCAATTATTGATGAGATAGAACCTGCTTATACAGCAATTGAAGGAAAATGGCTGAATGATGATCTATATATTGTCATACATCGATTGGCTGTTGCACAAGATGTTAAGATGAAAGGTTTGGGAACTTGGGCAATGACCGAAATCGAGAAGGTTGCAATTTCAAAAAACATACATACTATAAAAGTTGATACCAACTTTGATAATATTGGAATGTTGCGTGTTTTTGAAAAGTTAGTTTATCATTATTGTGGAGAAGTTTATTATGATGGAAGTCCAAGAAAAGCTTTTCAAAAAATTATTCAGGATTTAACATAATTGAAGATTTCAGATAGAATTTAGAAAAACTAAATAATCAAATTGATAAAATGATAAAAAGATTCCAAAAAAGGAATCTTTTTTTATGAATTTACATAGGATAATTATGTTTAAAATGTAAAATTAATATTTTAACCCCTAATTTTTATAGGGTGTAATTGAAAATAAATGATTTTATTTAAAAATAATCTAATTTTGATAGGGTTAAAATTAAAAACTTATGAAAGTCGGATTAAAATGGAAAGTAGCTTTTGCAATTATAACGCTAGTTGCATTCGCTGGATTATTTTGGAAACCAGTTGTAGATATTCCAAATACAGGAGAATTCCTTAGCGAAGAAAATATTGTAAATTCAGATGTCGCCTGGATTTTAGCAGCTGCAGGATTGGTGTTATTGATGACGCCAGGTTTATCATTTTTTTATGGAGGAATGGTGGGTAAACGAAATGTTATTTCTACCATGTTGCAAAGTTTTATTGCCTTAGGTGTGATTTCGATTTTGTGGGTTGTAGTTGGGTTTTCACTGTCTTTTGGTGAATCAATTGGTTTTACAATAAATGGAGAACATTACGGAATTATTGGTAATCCTTTAAGTTACCCATTTTTTAGTCATGTTGGAGCATTTCCACATAAAGACATGGCATCTACAATTCCATTTGTCTTATTTGCATTGTTTCAAATGAAATTTGCAGTCATTACACCAGCGCTTGTAACTGGTTCTTTTGCTGAAAGAGTACGTTTCATTTCATATTTATTGTTTATGATTTTATTTAGCTTAATCATTTACACACCGCTTTGTCATATGGTTTGGCATCCAGAAGGTTTATTGAATAAATATTTTGGAGTAAAAGATTTCGCTGGAGGAACTGTTGTTCATATGAGTGCTGGATTTGCAGCATTGGCAGGTGCTTTGGTGATAGGTAAACGTAAAAACAGAGAACACAAACCTGCAAATATTCCATTTGTTATGCTTGGAACAGGAATGTTATGGTTCGGATGGTTTGGTTTCAATGCTGGTTCAGCTTTGGGAGCAAATGCCACAGCAACACTAGCTTTCGGAACAACAACAATTGCTTCTGCTTCTGGAATGATGACATGGATACTTTTTGATAGAATTAATGGTCGCAGCGTTTCTGCTATGGGAGCGTGTATAGGGGCTGTAGTTGGATTAGTAGCAATCACTCCAGCTTGTGGGTTTGTTACAATTCCTGAAAGTATATTTTTTGGCTTTATAACAGCTATTGTCTCAAATGTAATGGTTCATTGGAAAGTGTTAAAAAGAGTTGACGATACTCTAGATGTTTTTGCATGTCATGGAGTCGGAGGAATCATGGGAATGATTTTGACAGCTATTTTTGCACATGGAGAAAATGCAAGCTTATTACATGGCGGGGTATATGTGTTTGCACATCATATGATTGCTTTGTTGCTCGTTTCGTTATTTACTTTTTTAGGTGCGATTGCTTTATTTTATATTACGGATAAAATGATTCACTTACGCGTGAGTGATAGAGCGGAGTTCGAAGGCTTAGATTTGTCGCAACACGAAGAAAGTTTGCATTAAGTAAACAATAGTATTATAAAAAAATCCGACTACTTTTAAGTAGTCGGATTTTCAGTTTATATTAATCCAGCGCGCTTTAACAAAGCGTCTGCTGTTGGTTTATAACCTCTAAATTCTTCGTACAGTTTCATCGGTTCTACAGTTCCACCAGATGATAAAAGTTTATAGAATTTTTGAGCTGTTTCTGGATTGAAAATTCCAGTTTCTTGGAAAAATGCAAAGGCATCTGCATCCAAAACTTCGGCCCATTTATATGAATAATAACCAGATGAATATCCACCTTGAAAAATATGTGAGAAGGATGTACTCATCATATTTTTATCAATTTCTGGATACAACTCTGTTCGTTTAAAAGTTTCTTTTTCAAATTGTTGTAAATCATTAATTTCAGCCAAATCATTCGCATGATAAGCCATATCCAATAATCCAAAACTCAATTGACGAACAGTTTGATAACCTTCCATAAAACTTGAAGAAGCTTTTACTTTTTCAATTAATTCTTGCGGAATAATTTCTCCTGTTTGATAATGTTTTGCAAATAATTTTAAAGCTTCTGGTTCGTAACAAAAGTTTTCGTAAAATTGAGAGGGTAATTCAACAAAATCCCAATAAACATTTGTTCCAGAAAGACTTTCGTACGTTGTATTTGGTAACATTCCGTGTAGCGCATGACCAAATTCGTGGAACAATGTTGTCACTTCCTGAAATGTCAATAATGACGGCGTGTCTTTCGTTGGTTTTGTAAAATTACAAACAATCGAAATGTGCGGACGTTTGGTGTTTCCATTCACATTAGAAGCATCTCTATAACTTGTCATCCAAGCACCAGGGCGTTTTCCTGCGCGCGGGAAAAAGTCTGCATACAATAAACTTAAGAACGCACCATTTTTATCTAGAACTTCATAAGTTGTTACTTCATCGTTGTATTTATCAATTTTATGAATTTCTTTAAATGTAATTCCATACAATTTTGTTGCGACATCAAAAGCTCCTTGAATCACATTTTCTAACTGAAAATAAGGTTTCAATTCTTCGTCAGAAAGACTGAATTTTTTCTGTTTTAATTTTTCAGCATAATACGCATGATCCCAACGTTGCAATGTTTCAATCCCATCAGTTTCTTTTGCAAATGCAGTTAATTCCTCAATTTCTTTTTCTGCAAACGGTTTTGCTTTCGTTAATAAATCATTCAAGAAATCTAAAACAGTCGTTGGTGTTTTTGCCATACGTTCTTCCAAAACATAATCAGCATGCGTTTTATAACCTAATATTTTAGCACGTTCGTGACGAAGTTTTACGATATTTTTGACATTTTCTTCGTTGTTAAATTCATTATTTTGATAGGATTTTACTCCATTTGCTCTAAACAATTTTTCTCTTAATTCACGATTTTCTGCGTATTGCATAAACGGAATATAGCTTGGTGCTTGTAACGTAATCAACCAACCTTCGTGATTTTTTTGTTCAGCATCAGCTTTTGCTTGATCAATAGCATATTGAGGCAAACCTTTTAAATCATTTTCATCTGTGATAATCAATTCGAATGCATTAGTTTCTGCCAATACATTTTGACCAAATTGTAATGAAAGCATAGCCAATTGCTTGTCTATTTCACGTAATTTATTTTTGTCTTCTTCGTTCAAATTTGCCCCATTTCTTGAAAAACCTTTGTATTTTTTTTCTAATAAATAAGCTTGTTCATCTGTTAAATTCAACGAATCCTTTTGATTATAAACGACTTTAATTCGTTCAAATAAATCTTGATTTAAGCGAACATCATTTCCAAATTCAGATAATAAAGGGGAAACTTCTTGCGCAATTTCTTGAATTTCATCATTCGTTTCAGCAGAATTAAGGTTGAAGAAAATAGAAGAAATACGTCCTAATTTTTCACCAGAAAGTTCCATTGCTTCAATTGTATTTGCAAAAGTTGGCGCTTCAGGATTCGCGGTAATTGCATCTATTTCTGCTTTTGCTTCTTCAATTGCTTGGATAAAAGCAGGTTTGTAATCTTCATTTTTGATTTTAGAAAAAGGAGCACTTTCAAAAGGTGTTTCAAATTTTTCTAATAACGGATTTGCCATTTATGGTGTATTTTTTTAGTTAAAATATATTTGTTTAAACTCTTTCAAATTCTAATCCAAATGTAAGAAATCTGACAAATCGTCAAATTTAATGTGTGATTAATTTGGAGTTATTTACATTTGTTTTAAAAGTAATCAATTATGAGTTTAGCCTTAATATTCAATCAAAAACCAACAGAAGAATGGCAAAGAAATTTACAAGAATTATTGCCAGATACGAAAGTTGAAGTTTATCCAAATATCTCAAATCCAGAAGATGTAGAATTTATTGCAACTTGGAAACCACACAAAAATTATGTGGCTGAATTTCCAAATCTAAAAGTTGTGCAATCAGTTGGAGCTGGAATTGACCATTTGTTGCATACCAAAATTCCAGATTCAATAAAGGTAACACGTATTGTTGATCCTGCTTTGAAGCAAGAAATGTTTGAGCATGTTTTGGCTTGTGTTATGACTTCAATGAAAAATCTATTGACGTATTATAAAGATCAAGTTCGTAAAGAGTGGAAGCCTACTACTTATCAAAATATCAAGGAAACAACTATTACTATTTTAGGATTAGGTGAAATCGGAAAGTTAGTAGCAGAGCAATTTGTTGCGTTAGGTTTTCAAGTCAAAGGTTGGTCGAATTCGCCAAAAAATATAAATGGAGTAGAATCTTTTTCTGGAAAAGAAGGCTTGAATGCTGCGATTTCTAAAACTAATTTTATTGTCAATATTTTGCCTTTGACAGATGATACAGAAGGTATTTTGAATAAAGACTTTTTTAAAGAATGTTCAGATCATACAGTTTTGGTGAATGTTGGTCGTGGAGCACATTTGGTCGAAAAGGATTTATTAATTGCAATCGAAGAAAAACAAATAAAAGAGGCTTATTTAGATGTTTTTGTAGAAGAACCTTTACCTGAAAATCACCCTTTTTGGACGAATGAAAATATTTATGTAACACCTCATATTGCGAGTGTTACAAATGCAACAACTGCTCTAAAACAAGTTGCAGATAACTATAACAGAATGAAAAATAACGAAGCTTTATTGAATGAAGTTTCATTAGAAAGAGGTTATTAGATATACCAAAATGACGTAAGATTTTGTTAAAAAGACGCATTTATGTTTTTACTTGTCAAAAAAATCTTTTAACATTGTATTTGAAAAAATAAAAGCTAAAAATGAGTGATTATATTCAACTTTATTCAATTGATAATATTTTAAGAACTTACAAAGAAGAAGCAACTGATCGTCGGTTAGCAATCTTTGACGTAGGTCCTGAAAACAATTATTATTTTGTAAAACGAAAACCTTATAAGTTTACGTCGCTTGGGTTGATTTTAATCACAGCAGGAACATGTGAAATCACGGTGAATTTAGAACCAACATTAATCAAACGTGACGATATTATTGTGGTTCTTCCAGGTCAGTTGTTCGAGATTATAGAGCATTCGGCTGATTTTGCTGTTCAAGCAATCTTCATTGATTCAGATCTGATTATTGAAGCTGGTTTTCACGTGAAATCCAATAATTTAGTAGAATTTTTATCGTCCAAATATCCTAAAATCATTTCTTTAGATAAAAAGATTGTACGTGATATGCGCTACAATCTGAATAAGATTAGTAAATATACCATCAAGAATGAAAATATCTTTGCAAAAGATTTGGTTTTACATCACTTTTCAGTGTTGATGTATGAGATGGGAAATTACTACAACCAAGCTGTAACGGCAAAAAGTACAACGAAAGAAGTCAGAAAGGAGGAATTGGCTAAGCAGTTTTTGTATTTAGTTTCAACTCATTTTCGTCGTCAGCGTAATGTACAATTTTATGCAGATGAAATGTTTATTAGTCGTAAACATTTGACTAAAATTATTGTCGAAGTCTTTAATAAATCACCCAAACAAATCATTGCTGAAGCCATTGTATTAGAGGCAAAAGTCTTGCTAAAGAACCCAAAAAATAGTGTTTCTGATGTTGTGACAGAATTAAATTTTATAGATACCTCAGTTTTTAGTAAATTTTTCAAAAATTATGCCGGTGTTTCTCCAAGAACTTTCATAGCTTCTAATTAATAATTGATGTAAATCAATGTAAATGTGAAAACTTTCTAAAAACGTCTTTCTGACATATTATTACGTTTATTTTGCTAACTAATTTGTTAAAATGGATAGATCTTTGTTGCTCAAATTTTAATTGATGCGTCTTTTAGTAGATAATCGATACATGAAATTTGAATGAAAAGAATTTTATGGTGGTAGATTTTACAAAAAAAATATTTGCACATATTTCAGCAATCGGTGGTTATGTGCCAGAGAATAAACGAACTAATTTCGATTTAGAAAAGATTACAGACACTTCTGATGAATGGATTGTAAAAAGAACGGGAATTAAAGAACGTCGTATTTTAGAGGAAGGTTTAGCGACTTCTGATATGGCGGTTAGTGCAATTCAGAATTTAATTGATACATACAAAAAAGACATCAAAGATGTTGATGCGTTGATTGTTGCGACTTCTACACCAGATATGTTGATGCCTGCTACTGCGAATATTGTGTGCGAAAAGTTAGGAATAGAGAATGTTTGGGCATTTGATATGAATGCAGCTTGTTCTGGATTTTTATACGCGTTGGACATGGGTGCTTCATTGGTTGAAAGCAAACGTTACAAAAATGTTTTGGTCATTGGTGCTGATAAAATTAGTGCGTATGTAGACATCAAAGATCGTTCGACAAATATTTTGTTTGGAGATGGAGCTGGAGTAGTTTGGTTAGAGCCTACAAATGAAGAAGGAATTTTGGATGCTTTGTTACAGAGTAATGGAACTGGAAAAGAATTCTTGAATATAGAAGGAGGTGGTTCTTTGTATCCAGCGAGTTCACAGTTGTTGGTTGATGAGAAGCGTTACATTAGACAAGATGGAAAAATTGTATTCAAAAATGCAATTCAATCAATGAGTGATACGTGTGTCAATGTTTTGAAACGCAACGATTTTTCTGTAGAAGATGTAAATTGGTTGGTTCCGCATCAAGCGAATAAACGAATTATTGACGCTGTTGGTAATGAAATTAATATTGAAGATGGTAAAACTTTAATCAATATTGAGAATTACGGAAACACAATTGCAGCGACAATTCCGTTATGTATTTGGGAAAATACAGCAAAATTAAAGAAAGGAGATTTATTGATGTTGACAGCCTTTGGAGCAGGTTTCTCTTGGGGAGCAAGCTTATTGCGTTGGACAATTTAATCAATAAAAATCATATATTTTTGTTCATAAAGAACGGCAAGAAATTGTCGTTCTTTTTTATTGTAAACTATTAAATTCTTCACCACACTTCTTGCATTTGAACACGTTTTTGTAGTAAATTGGGTAAACCCAAAATATGATAGAAGATAATAAAGAAAGTAAACCTTTTCCACCTTTCATTGACTTGTAATTGCTGTAATACTCATTACTTCCACACTTAGGGCAAACAAGAATTTCATCCAAATCATTGGTATAATTTGAAGTATCAATTTCTTCTAAAACTTTCATAGCACAATCAGTATCTTCTTTCTTAATTTTTACTTTCACGCCACCAATGGCATTCGACAAAAACTGATTCATCCCAACCGAATGTTCATCAATAACAAAAGCATCAATTTGTTCACTCTCTAATTTTGAACGTAAAATATGTGCTTCAATAGGGCTTTCAAATGTTTTTAATGTAATAACTTCCATACTAATTGTGTTAAAAATTCAATTCAATATCCGATATAAAATTAGTTCTTTTTATCTTAATGTCTTAAATTTTTTAGTAGATGAAAAATGTAATTCAATGTTTATTTTTAATTGTATTAATGATGAATACGACACATGCGCAAAACCTAAAACAAGTTGCTTACAAAGATGGCTTACAAAAATTGAATGGTTTAGTAACCGATAATACAACAAAGAAAAGTCCAGGAGTTTTGATTTTACCTGCTTGGAAAGGAGCTGATAACGAAGCAAAACAAGCTGCAATAGATTTAGCAAAAGAAGGTTATATTGCGTTTGTTGCAGATATTTATGGAGAAGGAAGCAATCCGAAAGATAATGCGGAAGCGGCTAAAATAGCAGGAAAATACAAGTCTGATTTTGCAGCTTATCAAAAACGAATTGATTTGGCGTTGAAAGAGTTAATCAAAGCTGGTGCAGATCCAAGTAAAATTGCTGTAATTGGTTATTGTTTTGGAGGAACAGGCGCATTAGAAGCTGCTCGTGCGCAATTAGCTGTTGTGGGCGTTGTTTCTATTCATGGTGGATTAGCAAAAGATGCTGTTCGAAAAAATATTCCTCTTAAAACAAAAGTTTTGATTGAACATCCTGCTGAAGATGAATCTGTAAAACCCGAAGATATTTCGAATTTAGTAATTGAAATGAACGAAGGAAAAACAGATTGGCAAATGATTACTTACGCAAATTCAAAACACACGTTTACCAATCCAGAATCACCTGATTACAATAAAGTAATGGCAGATAGAGCTTGGCAACATACATTATTGTTTTTAAAAGAAGTATTGAAATAAAACCGTCAATTCTAGTGAAATTCTTTTTAGAATTTTGTATCGAGAATAAGGTTTTAGAAGATAAAATTTATCTTAATTCTCGATACAATTTTAATAAAAACCGTAATATGTAAATCTACTGAATAAACAATTGTATCATCTCATACCAAAAAGCAGCTGTAAAAAAGCCTACAATAATACTGATTCCAATAATCAAATTGGTTAGTTTGGTGTTGAGTTTAAATTGTTCCGCAATAATACTCGATGTTACTAATGTAGGCATTGCAGCTTCAAAAATAGAGATTTTAGCCACATCACCTTTTATCCCAATTACGATGGCTAAAAGCATTACAACTGCAGGCGCTATCATTAATTTGTAAACCATAGACATCGAAATTTGTGACCATAATTTTCTCCAACCATTAAACTTTAATTGCAGTCCAACTGAAAATAAAGCCAACGGACCTACAGTTGCAGCTAATTTATCGAAGAATGGTTCGGCAGGAGATAAGTCGATAAATTGAGATAAAATCAATGCACTGATACAACCCAAAAATGGGGGGAAAGTAAATAATCTTTTCAAGATAAATTTAGAATCTATTGCTCCAGATCCATTACTTCCTCCTTTTAATGCAGAAACTATTCCGATGGTTGATAAGCACAAAAACATGGTTTGATCACAAATAATCGCAATACTTAAATATTTTTCTCCATAAAATGCTGAGATCAAAGGGAAACCAATAAAAGAGGTATTGCTATAGCCGCTTGCCAATTCCAATGTTCTTCTCGAACGCTCCGAATAGCCTTTTGCTTTGCTGTAGAATTTCATGTAAAACAAACTTCCAACGGCTATAATGACAGTCGAAAAGATAGGGAATAGCATTTCTTGCGACCATTCTACTTTTGGTAAATACTTAAACGAGACTGCTGGTAAAGCTAAATATAAAATCCATGTATTGATCCCTTTATGTGCATCAGGATGTATAGATTTTGTTGCTTTAAACACCATTCCGGCGATTATGCAGACTGCGATTAATATAAAATTTACCATTTTTTAGATATTTAGAATGCAAAGTTACAATCCCATTTTTTTTTACCCTAAAGATATCACTTTTTATTCAATGCTTATTTTTTATAAAATGGCAAGAATAGATATATTTAATTTATTATTATCGAAAATTACTTTTGAATAATGATTTTCATTTTCCAAAATAGCTGTAAATGGAGCAGGAATTATTGTATCAGTTGTAGGAAACTAAGTTGTTTTAATAAAATAATTTAGTAATAATATTTTCCCTTCATCTGAGCCATTAGTACCAAAAGTATCAAAATCTCCTTTTCAGAATTTAGATGTTGTTTTCTATTATAATATATGATTAGTTGCTTCAATATAAGTTGTAGGTAAACCAATTTCAGAAATTCCAAAAATAGAATGTTGATCAAATTCTGCTTAGTTCTCATAAGCTAAATATATTCTTCATTCGATTTTACAAAAGTTAATCTTGTCCAACCAACTTGTAAACTAAACTGATTATCGGTTTCTTCAATTAACTCAAAAGCTAGAATAGTTGTATAAAATGATTTCGTTTTTTCTAAATCATTTGTAAACAATTGTAATTCTTATATTTTCATTCTGCGATTTTTTATAAAAGTAAACCAACTAAACAGAAGAAAACATCAAGACGAATTGATTTAATTAATTGCGCTATAAGTAAATTATTTCCTTCAATTAGTTATTATTCTTTTCTTTCAAAAAACCTTTTTCTTGACACAAAATTCTTACAGAATTTCACTCGAAATGACGGTTTTTTCATATAAAAAAGGTAGAATTATACTACTGATTTCTATATCAAAATAAACATCTATTTCTATGTCTCTATGTGGTCATTTATTCAAAAGTTGAGACAAATTATATCTTTATTTTATTCTCATCATAGTCACCAAAGAAGTAGCCACATGCGTTTCTTTGTTCGTCGTTTCGTCAACCACAAAAATCTCTGTGCGTATGGTGCTTATCTTTTTTCCGCCTTTTATCACATAGGCTTTTGATAGTAAATAATCACCCAAAGCAGGTCGTAAATAATTCACCTTTAACTCAACTGTTACCACATAACAATCGTCGTCATAGTGAGAAACAGCAGCATAACCAGATGAAACATCAACCAAAGAAGCAATCATAGCACCATTAAACATTCCGTGCTTACGTGTCATCATTTCTTGTTTCGGAATCTTAATCGAAACATAGTCCGTTTCGCATTCAATAAGTGATGCGTTATAAAATTTTAAGGTTTCCGAACGATTAAAACTTGCTTCTACTAATTCTCTTTTTTCTGGCGTCATATAAAATTGCTTTCAACAAATATAGAGATTTGTCGAAAGCAATTTCAGTTATGCAGTTACGTTATTCAAGTTTTCTTCTCTGATAATCGTATTTTGATGCGACAAAATTACTTTATCCAAACCGCGGTAATAATTCCCTTTGTCGACGGTAATCAATAAATTATTTTTCGGAATTTTATTGATAATCTTATCGTTCGGGAAATGTTGTTTCGAGTTTTTGAAGGTAATAAATACATCTTCTTCAGTTAGATTTTTGACATCATCTTCCGAAATAATATCAATCAATTCATAAGGTAAATAAAGTTGATCGAAGATATAATGAAACGTTTTAAGGCGTTTTCCGTTCAATTCTTTGCTATGTTGCAAAAAGTTTCTCAATCTATGTACAACAGCGTAGAAATTACCTACCAAAGGCGGTTTGGGAATATTACGCTCGAACAAGCAACCATCAATCAAACTAAGCGGAAGTTTGATATTCAATTCATCTGTTTTTACATTGTATAGATGGCGATAATCCAAACCTCTTTTCTTGAATTCTTCAATAATATGATCTTTTAGCGCAGGAACTTTAATAGGCAATTGTTGATTGATAAAATCGACCAATTTTTCATCTGATATAGGAGCTAAATTAAGCTCAGAAATGTTTTGTGACATACAATAAATAGTTAAAATAAAACAATTATTGTATTTCGATAATAGGGGATTTTTCGTTGTTTTTGGATGAACTCCCGTATTGTTTTACCACCGTGGAGACTCCTCTCGGTTGGTATCGTTTTCTACGATTCGAAATACGGTGTAAAACTACATAAAAAATTGAATATGTAGTAATCTTTTCTAATAATTTTATTTTAAAATGATCACTTAGAATTTTATTCTAAATTGGATATTGTTTCGATAATAAAGTTTTGAATAATTGCTTGATTTGTTTTTTTATATTCTACCATATAGATACATCGTAATACTAGTTCATTTATTCATTTTCCAATTTATCTCTATTCATCAACATTGTTAAACCTATGTCTCTATGTGGTTATAAATTTTATGTTCTGAATTAGATGCGACCATGAAACGAGTTTAGGGTGACGACTTCGCTATTAAAAATCAAGATTTTGAAAATTTTACAAATAATTAAGATAAATTTAATTGTTTGCCGAAAATTATTTTATACATTTGAGTAACAAAGTAATTAAAAAATGAAGTTTACGTGCTTATATATGTCGATTCGCAAACAGGTTTGGAATATCCAGACGTGGGAAAGTCATGTATACTAAAAAGAGATTTTATTTTTTAATATATTTTAGGTTTCCCCGTCGAGTTTCGATGGGGATTTTTTTTGAACAAAAACAACAATTACCCATATAAAATTAAAAACAATGCAAAGTTTACAACAATTAACGATCCCAGTTTGGCCCTTAGAGGACAACACAATCTTAAACAATGTTTCGGTAACATTTCAACTTTTTGGACTTCCATTAGGAACAGCTCCAGTTATTTTGATTAACCATTCCTTACACGGAGATTCAGATTGTACCTATCATTGGGATGGGGTCATGGGAAAAAACAAAGCAATTGATCTTAATGAGTATACGGTAATCTGTATAGATATTCCTGGAAATGGCGTTTCCCAAACCATAAAGTACGACTATATACCACGCGATCACATTACAGCACGCGATGTAGCGGTGTTGTTTTGGTTGACGTTATTTGAATTGGAAGTAGACGAGATTTTTGCCATTATTGGTGCAGACTTAGGCGGAGGATTAGCGTGGGAAATGGCATGTTTGTTCCCGAATAAGGTGCTGAATATTATTCCGATAGCAGCAAGTCTTAAAACAACAGATTGGTTGGTAAAAGAGCCAACAGCTAAAAGCGAATACCTGAAATCTATTTTCTATTCGATAGATATATCACGCAATAGAGGCGATATATTGCAAGTTTCGCAATACATCAAATCAAAAATACATGTGATTTATGTAAAGAATGGAAACTTGTTCAACAAAGCAGAATTGAAACGTTATTACGCCAAACTGCAAGAGTTCAACAAACATGTGCAGTTTCATGAAATAGAACAGATAGAAAACAACGAATTATTGAAAGCCAATATTGATGAGGTTGAAAAAATAGTAGACGGCATCCTCGAAAAAGAATATATCAATAACGTTGCATAAAAACTAAAGCTCCTGCAAGGGAGCTTTTTGTATTTGTGGTATAGGTGTATTTTGTCTGAAATATTGAGTTGTGCAACAGTTACCGATGTTGTGTGCAGTGTTATTTAACCGCTTTTTTATTTAGTTCTTCAATTTTATTCAAAATATCGACTTCTATTGCTCGTAATTTTGATGATTCTTCATATTTCTGAAGTTTAATATTGCTAATTTTATCTTCAGTAATATTTACTAACTTTTCATTCAGTTCTTTAATTGTTAAATCTTTTGTTGTCAATTGGATTTGTTTTTTTGATTAAATATTCTTCTAAACCTAATCGTTCAAAACTGCTTTCAGTTGGAACTTTTATTGGGATTACAAAATGTGGATTTGAATTCCAATTGTGTTTTAAAAGGTTTTCTATTTTAGAAGAAAAATAACTGCCAAATCGATTACCAAAATGAGTAGTTTCACCAATGTAAATTACTTCGTCATTTTCGTCAATAAAAAGATAAATTCCTGAATCTCCACAAAATTGCCATTGATTTGGCCAAGAAAATTCTGTTTCTTCTCCTTCTTTGGGATATAAAACATATTTTTCTCCTATTTCAAATTTTTCCAAATCAGAGTTGCGATAAGTTTGTGAAAATTGCTCTATTAATTTTAACACCTCTGCTGTTCTCATTTTATTTTCTATTCCAATTAGCTCCGTTATCTCTTGAATAATATAAACCTTTATCTGTTGTTGCTAACAATTCTGAACCATTTAAGGCTAATGATTGAAAAGAACCTACTACAGAATTAGATAAAAATCTTCGATTCCAATTACTTCCATTGTCTTTAGAATAATATATTTCTTGTCCGTTTTTAGTAATGGCTAAAATTTCATGTCCAAAATCTAATAAATCTATAAAATCTCCTATTCCGGAATGAGATAAAAATTTTCGATTCCAATTAGTTCCATTATCTCTAGAGTAATCTAGTTCATTTTTTTTAGATGGATTAATTCTAATTAATTCATTTCCTCTTTGAATCATTTGGGGCATAATTTATAGTTTTTAATTTTTTATGTAAACTTAAAATGTTGTTATGTCAAAATATGTCGTTTTGAAATTATATTTATTAAATGTAGTTCTAACATTGCACACAACGAAAAAGTATTGGCGAAGTGCGGAAAATCGAAGACGAAAGTTTCGATTTAGACGGAACGTAGCAAAAGCCAATTAATTGAATAAATTTAAGAAAAAAGTCAATATAATTGGCTTTTTGCGAAATAGAAAGCCGATACTTCAATTTTAGTCTTAACCCGCCATTGCGCCAAACCCTTGTGCTTGTTGCACAA
>NZ_DEVJ01000002.1:0-19388 GCF_002362875.1 Empedobacter sp. UBA3239
AAAATGCACAACGGGTATTAATATACAATAATTTAATATATAAACAATAAACTAATATGATACAAAAAAGCCTCGCAATGCGAGGCTTTCCTATTGATAAATGAAATTTCTATTATTTAACTTCTTCGAAGTCTACGTCTTCAACACCATCATTTTTTGCTTGACCTTGATCAGCTCCTGGTTGAGCTTGCGCACCACCTTGTTGACCTTCGTTCATTGCAGCATAAATTTCTTGTGAAGCAGCATTCCAAGCTGTGTTCAATTTTTCCATAGAAGTATCAATTGCAGCAACGTCTTGAGCAGCGTGAGCAGATTTAACCTCAGCTAAAGCTTCTTCAATTGGTTGTTTTTTGTCAGCAGGAATTTTATCTCCGTACTCAGTCAATTGTTTTTCCGTTTGGAAAATTAACGCGTCAGCAGCATTTACTTTTTCAATTTTTTGTTTTGCTTCTTCGTCTTTTGCAGCATTTTCTTGCGCTTCTTTTTTCATTCTTTCGATATCAGCATCAGATAATCCAGATGAAGCTTCAATTTTGATTGATTGCTCTTTTCCAGTTCCTTTATCTTTTGCAGATACACTCAAGATACCATTCGCATCAATATCAAATGTTACTTCGATTTGAGGAACACCTCTTTGTGCTGGTGGAATATCTACTAAGTCAAAACGTCCGATTTCTTTGTTATCGTTGAATAATGGACGCTCTCCTTGACCAATTCTTAATGTTACTGCTGGTTGATTGTCAACTGCAGTTGAGAAAACTTCAGATTTTTTAGTTGGAATTGTTGTATTCGCTTCAATTAATTTTGTGAATACTCCTCCTAAAGTTTCGATACCTAAAGATAATGGTGTAACGTCTAATAATAATACGTCTTTTACATCACCTGTTAAAACACCTCCTTGGATAGCTGCGCCAATTGCAACAACCTCGTCTGGGTTAACTCCTTTAGATGGTTTTTTACCGAAGAATTTTTCTACTTCTTCTTGGATTTTTGGCATACGTGTAGATCCACCAACTAAGATAACTTCGTCGATATCGTTGATTGATAAACCTGCATCAGATAACGCTTTTTTACAAGGTTCCATAGAACGACGTACTAAATCTTCTGTTAATTGATCAAATTTAGAACGAGTTAAAGTTTCTACTAAGTGTTTTGGTCCTGTTTCGTTAGCTGTAACGTATGGTAAATTAATTTCTGTTTGAGCAGAAGAAGATAATTCGATTTTAGCTTTTTCAGCAGCTTCACGTAAACGTTGTAAAGCCATTGCGTCTTTTTTCAAATCTACACCTTCTTTCGCTTGGAATTCAGAAGCTAACCAGTTGATGATTGCATCATCAAAATCATCACCTCCTAAGTGAGTATCACCGTTTGTAGATAATACTTCGAATACACCGTCACCTAATTCTAGGATTGATACGTCGAAAGTACCACCACCTAAATCGTAAACAACGATTTTTTTATCTGAGTTTGCTTTGTCTAATCCGTAAGCTAATGCAGCAGCAGTAGGCTCGTTGATAATACGTTCTACTTTAAGACCTGCAATTTCACCGGCTTCTTTAGTTGCTTGACGTTGAGCATCGTTAAAATAAGCTGGTACAGTAATTACCGCTCTTGATACTTCTTGTCCTAAATAATCTTCAGCAGTTTTTTTCATTTTTTGTAAAATCATTGCTGAAATTTCTTGTGGAGTATAGTTACGTCCATCAATATCAACTACTGGCGTATCATTGTTTCCTTTTACAACTGAATAAGGAACACGACCGATTTCATCTGCATCATTATTAAATTTAGTTCCCATGAAACGTTTAATAGAATAAATCGTTTTCTTTGGGTTTGTTACAGCTTGACGTTTTGCTGAATCACCAACTTTAATTTCCCCTCCTTCTACGAATGCTACGATAGATGGAGTAGTTCTTTTACCTTCTGCATTTGGAATTACAACTGGCTCACTACCTTCCATTACAGAAACACAAGAGTTCGTTGTACCTAAGTCGATTCCGATTATTTTGCTCATATTGTTTAGTTATTTTTTATATTATTAATGATTTATTTTTAAACTTTTATACATCATCAAAAATGATGCTACAATAAATAGTCAATCTTTGTGCCAACATAAAAAAAATGACATCCAATAGATTTTAGATGTCAGGTTGTCAGATTATGATTAATGATTTGATTATTTATCGATAAAAAAGTCAGTTTATTGGTTGATAAAATGTCAGCGTTAAGTTATACTTAAATTTTATCTCAGTCTTAGTCTCAACCTCAATATTACCCAATCTTACTTCCGTTTTCTACTTTTCGTTCGGGATTCAAAAGAATAACATCTTTATTATTTCCATAAACGCCCATCACGAGACATTCGCTCATAAAAGTGGCAATTTGTTTTTTCGGAAAGTTAACCACAGCAATTATTTGTTTTCCAATCAATTCCTCTTTTGTATAAAGCGATGTAATTTGTGCCGAACTTTTCTTGATTCCTAACGGACCAAAATCAATTTCTAATTGATAAGCAGGATTTCTTGCTTTCGGAAAATCATTTGCACTGATAATTGTTCCAATTCTCATATCAACTTTTTCGAAATCTTGCCAAGAAATTGTTTCAGTATTATTTTCAAGTTTTGGTTCTTCTTTTGGTTTATTTTCTTTGTCGTAAATTGTTTGTAGAATTTTTTCTAAATCAGTTTTTTCATCTGCATATTTCGTTTTCATGTCATCGGGCATTCTGTTGTAATACGTCAATGCTTTTTCGCCAAACTGCTTGATGTAAAAATCGGTCAATGGTGGAACATTTGGAAATCGTTTATGAAAAATCATTTCTGTATATGCTTGCCATTCGCGTTCTTCTCGCAATTCAATTTGATTTTCACCCGAACGCTGAAAAACATGTACCATTTCGTGCATCAAAACATTAGAAAGTAATACTAAATCAAAATCTAAGGTATTGCGTGGAACACGAATCGTAATTCCAGTTTTTTCTTCGCCTTCTGCAGTCAATAAAAAACCTTTCGGATCGATTTCTTCTCGAAACGTAAAACCTGTAAAAGCACTATGTTTTAATTTTAATTCATCTAAAATTTCGTACAATGCTTCAACGATTAAATGATTATTTTTTAAATAATTTATTCTTTCTTTAAATTTTTCTGTAATCATAGTTTTTTGGCTTATTTATCAAATATATAATCTTATTTTTGATATGTTTTAAAAATGACTATGAAGAAATTAGTACTATTACTTGGCTTGATCTCGATAACAACAAATGCACAAGTACTTAATAACAAACAAGAGTTTACGCGACAAGATTCGCTTCGCGGAACGAATAATGAATTCCGAAATTGGTGGGATGTTAAACATTATAATGTTTGTGTTCAGCCTAAGTGTGATGATAAAGCCATTTGTGGTGTAGTTGAAATCGAATTTGATATTGTAAAAGAAAATCATCCAAACATAATGCAGATTGATTTGCAAGAACCAATGCAAATTACTAATGCAAAATTAAATGGAAAAAAGGTTGAATTGACAAGAGAAGGTAATGTTTACTTTATTAAAACACCAAAAGTTTATAAGAAAAAAAATGTTTTAAATTTATCTTATAACGGAAATCCTCGTGTTGCAGAGAGAGCCCCTTGGGACGGCGGTTGGATTTTTACAAAAGATGAAAAAGGCCGCGATTGGATGTCTGTTGCGGTGCAAGGATTAGGAGCGAGTGCTTGGTTTCCGAACAAAGATTATTTAGGAGATGAACCAGATAATGGAATGGAATTGGAAATTATCACACCTAAAAATTTGGTAGGAGTTGGTAATGGACGATTAAAAAAACAATCTAAAAGAAAGAATAATGATGTTTATGTTTGGAAAGTTGTCAATCCAATCAATAATTATAACATTATTCCATATATCGGACATTATGTCAATTTCAAAGATACTTTCGAAGGTGAAAAAGGTAAATTGGATTTAGATTATTATGTGTTAGATTATAATATAGATAAAGCAAAATCGCAATTTGAACAAGCAAAATTAATGTTGAAAAGTTTCGAATATTGGTTTGGACCTTATCCTTTTTACGAAGATTCTTTCAAGATTGTTGAAGCGCCGCATTTGGGAATGGAACATCAATCTGGAATTGCGTACGGAAATAAATTTGAGAATGGTTATTTAGGTCGTGATTTATCAGGTTCTGGTTGGGGATTAAAATGGGATTTTATCATCGTTCATGAAGCTGGTCACGAATGGTTTGGGAATAATATTACCGAAAAAGATGTGGCAGATATGTGGATTCACGAAGCATTTACGGCTTATTCGGAAACGTTGTTCACAGAAACTTATCATGGAAAAGAAGCTGCAAGCGAATATGTGCGTGGAACGAGAAAGGCAATTCAAAATGATATTCCAATTATCGGCGTGTATGGTGTAAACCAAGAGGGTAGTGGTGATATGTACTATAAAGGTGCAAATATGATTCACACGTTGAGAACGTGGATGAATAATGATGAAAAATTTAGACAAATGTTACGTGGATTAAATAAAGAATTTTATCATCAAACTGTAACTACAGAGCAAATCGAAAATTATATTGCGAAGTTTTCTGGTTTAAATCTGAACGCTTTTTTCAATCAATATTTAAGAACAGTTAAAGTACCGACTTTAGAACTTAAACAAAATGGAAACAAAGTTGAATATCGCTATACAAACGTTGTGGATGGATTTGCAATGCCTTTACGTTTGAAAGATTCTGATTTCACCATCAATCCAACGACTAATTGGCAAACAATCAATAATTTAACAATTACAAAAGCGATTGATGTAACAATTAATCCAAATTATTATATCGATACGCATATTATATATTAAAACTGAATGAGAACTTGAAACGAGTTCAACATGACAAGGAAAGTCAACCTGAACTTGTTTCAGGTTCTCATCCAAAATGATTTATAAAATATTCCAAACAAATATCATCGGTTATTGAATGATGAAATTATAAATTTGTGACATGAAAAAATATATTGCATACGCAATCTTATCGGGATTATTATTAACAGCAGGTTGGCCATCGCACGGCTTTCCATTGTTATTATTTATAGGATTTGTACCCTTGATGTTGGCAGAACATCAAATCACGCAACGCGCAGAATTCAAGAAAAAAGGACGCAAAATTTTCGGACTTTCGTTTTTAGCTTTCTTTATTTGGAATGCGATTGTAATTTGGTGGTTGCATTATGCACAAGAAACGGACGCGAATGGAGATTTGCACAATTCGTGGAGCGCTTATTTGATTCCAGTTGTGGCGAATTCCTTGTTTATGTCAATTGTTTTTCAGTTGTATCATTTCGTTAAAACCAAAGCTGGTAATCTATATGGATTGGTTTTTCTTCCTGCGATTTGGATGAGTTTTGACAAACTAACCTTGAATTGGGAACTAACTTGGCCTTGGTTTAACCTTGGAAATGGTTTTGCAAAATATTACGAATGGGTGCAATGGTACGAGTACACAGGAACTTTTGGAGGAGCACTTTGGATTTGGTTAGTTAATATTACAGTATTCTATTATTTGACGGCTTATATTAATAAGAAAGAAATGAGATATCTAAACAAATTAGGTATTTACGCTGGATTATTAATCGCTGTTCCAATTGGTATTTCTTACATTATTTATGCGAATTACGAAGAAAAAGGAAAAGCGCTTGATGTGTTAGTTCTTCAGCCAGATCTTGATCCTTACAACGAAAAGTATATGAAAGATGGTTTGCAGATTTATGACGAATTGAAACAATTGGCATTGAAAAATATTCAACCAAAAACTCAATTTGTTGTTGCACCAGAAACTGCCGTACCTGGATCATCTGCCTTGATTTTTGATAATATGTATGATGATTTAATTATACAAGACATTCAGCAATGGACAAAAACCAAAAAAGATTTACATTTTGTAACAGGAGCATCTATCATGCGAATTTATCCAATGCAATCTTTAGCATCGGAAACGGCATCTGTTATGAGAGATGGAATTACGTGGTACGACGCTTATAACTCGGCTTTGCAGATAAGTGGAAACGATTCTATAGAAGTTTATCATAAGAGTAAATTAGTACCTGGAGTAGAAATTTTTCCATATCGAAACATTTTAATGCCAATTATTGGAGAATTTATGCTTAACTTTGGCGGCACAACAAAAACGTTGGGGATTCAACCTCATCGTTCTGTTTTCAAGAATAAAACAAACAACGCTACTGTTGCTCCGGTTATATGTTACGAATCTATTTACGGAGACTATACGACAGAATATGTGAGAGAAGGCGCAAATGTTATATTCACAATGACCAACGATTCTTGGTGGGGCTCTACCGATGGTCATCGTCAATTACTATTATATGGTAATTTGAGAGCTATTGAAAATAGACGCGCTATCGTTAGATCTGCAAATTCAGGTATTTCGGCTTTCGTTAATCAGCGAGGAGATATAATGAAGTCTTTACCATATGGAGAGCAGGGTGCCTTAAATGGTACAATTTTAATGAATAGTGAATTAACGTTTTATACAAAATATGGCGATGTAATCGCGAGGATAGCGCTGTTGATAATGGGAATTATCTTGGCTTATACTCTTGCGCAGAAGTTGTTATATAAACAAAATAAGAAAAAAATATAAAATTAATAACCTAAAGAGTTGTATAAGTAATATATAATTTGTTACTTTGCACTCCGTTTAAAATAGGACAATACAAAATAAGATGTCAAAAATTTGTCAAATTACAGGTAAGAAGAGATTAGTGGGAAACAATGTTTCTCATGCTAATAATAAAACAAAACGCACTTTTGAAGTGAATTTGTTCAAAAAGAGATTTTTTATGCCAGAAACTGGTGAGTGGATTACATTAAGAGTTTCTGCACACGGTTTAAAAACAATCAACAAATTAGGAGTTGATGAGGCTGTTAAACGTGCACGTAAAGAAGGTTTAATCAAATAATTTAAGACACCATGGCAAAAAAAGGAAACAGAGTACAGGTTATTTTAGAATGTACAGAGCATAAAGAAAGTGGTATGCCAGGAATGTCTCGTTATATCACAACTAAAAACAAAAAAAATACTCCAGATCGTATTGAGTTGAAAAAATACAACGCAGTATTGAAAAAGTATACAATTCACAAGGAGATTAAATAATAAAATTTTAGACGATGGCAAAGAAAACGGTAGCAACCCTACAAACTGGGTCTAAAAAAATGACCAAAGTTATCAAAATGGTAAAATCTCCAAAATCTGGAGCTTACGTATTTGTTGAAAAAGTAGTTAACGCTGATGAAGCAGATTCTTTCTTCACGAAATAATCAAATCATCTCCTTAACAAAAAATATTTAAGGTTAATTGAGCTGCCTCGTTTTCAGGGCGGCTTTTTTATTTCCTTATATTTTATGTATCTTCGTACAAAATTTTAAGAAATTTAGCTTATTAATGAGTTGGTTCAAAAAGATATTAGGTAAAGAAAGCAAAGAAAAATTAGATGAAGGATTAGAAAAATCTAAAACTTCTCTATTCGATAAAATCAGTCGCGCTGTAGTAGGTAAATCTAAAGTAGACGATGAGGTTTTAGATGATTTAGAGGAAGTATTGATCTCTTCTGATGTCGGCGTTGAAACAACGATCAAAATTATTCGTCGAATAGAAGAACGCGTAGAGCGTGATAAATATGTTTCGACTTCTGAGTTAGATTTAATTCTTCGCGAAGAAATTGCAGGCTTACTTTCCGAGAATAATATCGAAGATACAAATGGTTTTTCGATTCCAAAGAAAGATGTGCCATATGTTATTATGGTGGTCGGAGTAAATGGAGTTGGAAAAACAACGACGATTGGTAAATTGGCTTCTCAGTTCAAATCTCAAGGACTTAAAGTAGTTCTTGGTGCGGCAGATACGTTTCGTGCGGCAGCTGTAGATCAGTTGGTAATTTGGTCGGATCGTGCAGGTGTACCAATTGTAAAACAAGCGATGGGTTCTGATCCTGCTTCGGTTGCATTTGATACCATTCAGTCGGCAGTTGCGCAAAATGCAGATGTTGTTTTGATTGACACAGCAGGACGTTTGCATAACAAAATTAACTTGATGAACGAGTTAACTAAAATAAAACGTGTGATGCAAAAGGTAATTCCTGATGCGCCACACGAAGTTCTATTAGTGTTAGATGGTTCTACAGGTCAAAATGCTTTTGAGCAAGCGAAACAATTTACACAAGCAACAGAAGTTTCTTCTTTAGCGGTTACAAAATTAGATGGAACAGCAAAAGGAGGAGTAGTAATTGGGATTTCAGATCAATTTCAGATTCCAGTTAAATACATTGGTGTTGGTGAAGGAATCAATGATTTGCAAGCTTTCAATAAAATGGAGTTTGTCGATTCTTTCTTCAAACGTAATAATTAAGAAATTTAATTCCTATAAAAATATAAATCCTTCAAGTTTTTCTTGAAGGATTTTTTTATGATATAGTTTTAATAAATCACCTTAATATATTCTTTATAAAACTTTTTGTTTTTATTTTCTTTCTTCGAAATGGTTTTTAAAAACTCGTTTAAATATTCTCTAAAAGGAGAATCTTTCGCCAAAGCATCTTGTTTTTTACTTGTCAAAACTTGAACAGTTCCGTACATTTCTTCATCATTTTCTACACTCGATGCAATCAAAGTGAAGGTTTCATTTGATTCATTAATGATATTTTTATTTGACCAAACTAACAACGGTTGATTGTTTTTAGTGTACAAAACATTGTCCCATTTTCCAAACCAATCGTATAGCATTTTTTTCGCAACCAAAGATGTTTGGAAACTTTCGACACGATATTCTGTCAACGAACGTTCGGCTTGTTCTTGCGCATATAATAAATTGAAACTTGTAAAAAGTGCGATAAAAAGAAATAATTTTTTCAAACTCAAAAATCTTGTTTAGCGTAAAGTTATCAAAAATAATTGCAATTCTTATGTAACTTATTTGTTCTTCATGCGTCATTTAAGTATACACTAACTCTTAATTGAAGAATTAACCATAAAGAAATTTTTTGTACTTGCTGTTACATTGTCAGGAATTTTTGCTTTTGGACAAGAAGAAAAGCAAGATTCAACCGACTATAATCCAATCGAAATAAAAGAAGTTTTAGTTCAATCGCAACGCAAAAAAATGTTTGCGGACAAAGCAGTTTATACGTTTGATAAAGAAGCGTTGGAGAAAGCGCGCTACGCAAAAGATTTGTTGAATACGTTACCAGAATTACAAGTTGATCCAATTTCGAATACGATACAGAGTACAAAAGGGGGAACGACTTTGTTGTTGATTAATGGAATTGAAGCAACAGATAATCAAATTCGTGCCGTGAAACCGCAAGATGTGGTACGTGTTGAGTATTTTGATATTCCGCCAGCGCGTTATGCAAATCGTGCAGATCAAGTGGTGAATTTGATTACACGAAATCCAGAAAATGGTTATGTGTACGGAGCGGATCTCACTTCGGCGTTTACAACAGGTTTTATAAATGGTTCTGCTTATGCGAATTTTACGAAAGGAAAAAATAACTTTGGATTAGAGTATAACATCTATCTAAGAGATTATAAGGATCGTACTTCGATGAATATTTATGATTATAACTTAAATAATATTCATTACAGAACAGAAAATCAGCGCAACGAATATTTTGGATATACGAATCAAACAATTGCATTACGATATACCAATTCGGATTCGGATAAATATGCTTTTCAAGCAAAGTTGGATATGAATATCAGTTCGAGTTTTGCTTATGCGAATGGCACAAGTTTGTTCTATCAAAATAGTTTATTAGAGAATCATTCAACCTACAAACATTCTAATTCTAATTATTCAAAACCAACATTAGATCTTTATTATTCGAGAAAATTAGGAAAGAAAGATGAGTTAAGTTTAAATGTAGTTGGATCGATGTATACAACTAAATCGATTGACGAAACGCGCGAATGGGAAACTTTATCAGGTGCGGAACAATATAATTATTTGACAAATTTAGAAGCTGATCAAAAAGGAATTGTAGGAGAAATAGCGCACACACATAGTTTCGAGAAAGGAAAATTAAATTCTGGTTATCGAATTTCGAATAATTCAATTGATAATAAATTAGAAAACTTAAATGGTCTTTCGAATAATAAAGTAAATTATTTAGAACAATATATCTATTCTGAATATTCTGGAAAAGCGAAAAAACTGTCGTATCGTTTAGGTGTTGGATTAACGAATGTTCATAACAAGAATGAAGATACAAACACAGATACGTGGACGTTTACGCCAAAATTAGTATTGGGTTATGAATTAGCGAAGAATTAAAATTTACGTTTTTCAAGTTCATATAAGCCAACAAGTCCTTGGAATTCAGCATTGAGTAAAAACGTGATTCAGGTTGTGGAAAATATTACACAAGAAGGAAATCCGTATTTAACTATTCAGAAATCGTTTGGAAATAATTTAATTTATTCCTTCAATTCAAAATATTTTGATTTAAATACAAATGCATTTTATCATTATACAAAAGATCCGATTAATCAATTGTATTTGCAAAATATCATTAATGGAAATGTAGAAGGGTATAAATTAACGTACGAAAATGCTCAAAATTCGCAACGTTACGGTGTTCAAATTACAGGTTCTATCAAACCTTTCGGAACAGATATTTTAGCTGTTAAAGTAAATATAGCACCAGCAACAGAGCGTTTTAAAACGAAAGATGGTAGAATTTTGAAGAATGATTATATCGGAAATTATTTTGCATTATCATCTGTTTACAAAAACTTTCGTGTAGATTATCAATTTAATATTCCGTATTACACGTTGGGCGGAGCTTAGTTGTATACACAAGAAAACATGAACCATGCTTTTGCGAGTTATAAGTACAATAATTGGACTTTTTCTACTGGAATGTATTGGATTGGAATGCCATCGACTTACAAGCAAAAAACGATGGATAAACAATATGTGGATTATTCTCGTGTAGGGAAAATTTGGGACAACAAATCGATGTTTGTTGTTGGTTTGAGCTTTGATTTTGCTAAAGGTAAGAAAACAAATATCAACCGAAAATTAGAAAATGAAACTGCTGGAGCAGCAACATTTTAATTATAGTTAATTTTATTTACAGAAAGTATCATTTTCTTTTTAGATATGATACTTTTTGTTTAAAATCAAATAACTTATATTTAGTTAATTAATAAAGTTTATGAAGAAATTATTTTTTTTATTTATAATATTTTCAATATCGCTTAATGCACAAATTATTAATCTTAAAATTTTAGATTTTGATAATTTGCCTCTTGATGACGCGGATATTTATTTTAAAACTTCGACAAAGAATTTCATTTCTGATATGGAAGGGAAGGTAGTTGTAGATTTATCAAATGTTAGTGGAAAAGATGAATTAATTATTTCCAAAAAAGATTATCAAGATGTAATTATTAAAGTAGCTGATTTGAAAGCTGATTTGAATGTTAAACTTGAAAAAATTAATGTAATTGAACTAAAAGAGGCTTTTGTATCTAATTTAAAAGTTGAGGATATTCTGAAAAAAGTAATCGATAATTATGAAGCAAATTATAATGTCGAAAAGTATTATTATTTAGTTGATTTTACTCAAGATGTACATTATGATAGTTTAGAAAGAGAGTATATTAATTTGGATTTAGAATTTAAATTTAATAAAGATAATTTGAAGATAAAATCAAGTAAAGAACCAAATAAAATTATTGATGTAAAAAGAGATAGAAAGGTTTATATAGTTTTAAGTGATTATTTTAAAAATATTTCAATTGGGAAAAATTTAAAGCAAATACTCAATAATATTTCTGAAAACAAATATACTGTTAATCAATTGTTGGTTTCAAAATATTCAGAAAATACAGTTTATGTAATTACTTTAGAAAATGAAACAAAGCAAGTTTTATTAACAATAGATAAGTCTACTTTTGCAGTTATTGATTTTATTTCGAAGGCAACTCAAGTGAAAGATAAATATTCAGGTTTAGCTGAAATAAGTTATAAATTCAGACCATATCAAGATAAATGGATATTAAAAGAAAGTTCTGTGTTTTCGAAATTAAATGTTGATTTAGGTAAAGAAACAAATGTTAAAATTGATATTAAATTGAAAGTAGGAGATTTTAGTCTAAATTCTTTCAAAGGTTTTAATAAAACTATTAATCCATATAAAGATTTAAGACTAAATTTTAAAGAATAATAAAAAACCTTCACAAATTTGTGAAGGTTTTTTAGTTTTATAACTCCGCCAAAAATTTCAGCGTATCAATATTATCGGCGTAATCAGTTAATTTCGGAAATTGAGTTTGGCCAAATTCAACATAATTCGGATTATCTTTCATATCATTTCCAACCACACATTGTATTTGATTCTCATTTTCGATCAAATAATTTTTAACATCATTTATATCTTTATAAACTTCAAAATTTACAACTGCAATAGGAGAATGTAAAGCTGGATCTTTTTTCATTAGAACAAAATTATTGTCTAAAAATTCATCTTTTCCTAACAAAAATATTGCACGATTATAATCGTAATTATTTGCATATTTAGGATGGTTAATCACATCACCCCAAGAAAAAATAGCTTCGAATATTTTTGGTAATTGTGCTTCATTTTTTACATAAAGTTTCGTCACATTTCGGCAACCTAATCCAAAATAAATGAATAAGTCGTTACCCAATTTTTTCAATTCTTCATCAGTTTCCGAACCATTCAATACAGCAACCGAAGTTCTATTTTTACGAATAATGTTAGGAACTTTTCCAAAATATTGTTCAAAATAACGTGCCGTGTTATTACTTCCAGTTGCAATAACTGCATCAAAATTTTCTAATCGTTCAACAGTTTGAATAATCAATTTGAAATTTTCATCAATCGAATACAAATATTTTATCGCTAATTTGATTAATTTATCATCTTTAGATGAGGTTTTGATTAACGCATTATTTCCAGAAATAACAACAGAAAGCAAATCATGAAAACCAACCAAAGGTAAATTTCCTGCCATTATAATTCCAACATTTTTTGGCATTTCAGCAAATGGATAATCTTTCGTCCAAGCCAATAAATTTTCTTCCGTTAAAGCTTCTGCCCAACTTTTCAAGGCTAACGTAATATTATCTTTTGTAAACCAATTGTTGTAGGCTTCTGCATCGCTCACCGCATATTCAGCTTCTTCTTTCCAATTCTCGAATTTTTCTGTCAGTTCCGCGTCTTTAATTGAATCATTATTTATAATAAAATTAAAAAACTGCCCCAATTCGTTAAATGCTGAAATCCTTTGTTCAAATGTCATTTTTTTTGAAAATTAAATGTAATTTTGTAATTGCAAATGTAGGAAATAAAAAAACAGATACAATGGCTATAATTATTACAGATGAATGTATAAATTGTGGAGCTTGTGAGCCAGAATGTCCAAATAACGCGATTTATGAAGCTGCGGTAGATTGGAAATATTCTGATGGAACTTCTCTTAGCGGGACAATTGTAAACGTAGACGGCGCAACTTTTGATGCTGATGCGGTGCAAGATCCTGTGAGTGATGAGGTTTATTACATTGTTCCCGATAAATGTACTGAATGTAAAGGTTTCCACGAAGAACCACAATGTGCGGCAGTTTGTCCGGTGGATTGTTGTGTACCTGATGATAACCACGTAGAAAGCGAGGAGCGCCTTTTGAGCAAAAAAGCGTTTATGCACTTAGAGTAAAATCGTCACAACTTTACATATAAAAACCTCTCAAAATTTGAGAGGTTTTTTTAGTTTTCGGGCAATCCCTTCGGGCGGACTTTTCGTTCCAATCTTTTTCTGAAGAAAAAGGATTTTTATTTCAGTCCCTATTGCACTTATTTTTTTCATCTAATTAATAATTAAAAGAAAATGACATCAAATCTATGACTTTAAGAAATTAAATTGAATGAAGGATTAAAATGAATTAGTGAGCGAATGCGAAACATTTAATTCATTTCCGAAATGAAATTTAATTTTAGTCAGATAGATTTAAAGTCTTGATTTTTTTGATTCGTTTTTTCATCAAGGAAAAAATGAATGAGAATATTATATAGCTTATTAATAATGAGAATCTAACTCTTATTGAAGAATTATCATTCATAATTAATAACTCATCATTATGAATATCTTTTCTTTCTAATCCAAAATCCAATTCCAGCGAACAAGCCAATAATAGCAGTTGGAACAAGTAGATTCATCATTTGCCAAGTAGATTTTTCTTGTAAAACAGTCGTTTCACTTAGCAACGGAATCTCTAATTTACGATTACGTAAAGCCAAGAAATCAGAATCGCCTAATAAATAATCCATCGCATTCATTACAAATGTTTGGTTAGCGTATGTTTTCGGTTTTCCATCTGGATTATCTGGTCGAACCGAAAATTTATTTTCACCTAATTGCATCGGAATTCCTCTCCACAAAGCATTTTTCAAAACATCTCCATCCGAAATGACAATCATTTTACCATCGGTAGTTTTCGGTTTGAAATTCGGAAATTCTTTACGTTCGTAACGCGAAGCATAAGCCGAATTGAAATTCCCTTCTAATAAAACTGCCATCGGAATTTTACCCATTTTATATTCTTCAGGATTTTCGATTTCGACTTCGTTTAATTGAATATAATTTAAAGCAGGTTTCAAACTTGTTTGTTCAGAAGAACTCAACAAAACGGTTTGTTTAATATTTGGATTTTTTAATAACTCGATTGGATTCGCAAATTGAAATAAAACATGATCGATCGAACTTGTAATTGGGTTTTCTTCACCTTTAATTCCTAATTCAAAATAAGGCCAATTGTAATAATTGTAACTTGTATTTCCTGCAGTTTCACCATCAGCCAAAACAATTTGCGCCCCATTCATATCCTTGATAACAGCTGGATGAATACGAACACCATAATTGAATAAGAAATCATTTAACTTCAAATCTCTTGGAAAAGCAACGATTTTTCCACTTCGGAAAATAGAATCCATTTCAGCATCGACAGTTTCCACAGCCATCATCATTTTTCCACCATTCATGATATATTGATCCAAAACCAATTTATCCATATCAGAAAAAGGTAATGTAGGTTTTGCGATAATTAAGGCGTCAAAACGTTTCAAACTATCCAAATCAGAAGGTTGTAAAGTAAACGATTTGTTTGCTATTGGATTAAGGTAGATCTCAACATCATATTTTTCTGACAAAGCAGAACCTAATCCTTGAATATTTACTTCTGGTAATTCGTCATGATGAACGATAAAACCAACTCTTTTGCGCTCAAAATTGGTTGATTTCTGAATTTTTTCTGCAAATAAATATTCTAATTTTTCTGTTGAAGCTAACGCTAACTTTTCGAATGGAGTAGAAGGATCATTGACCAAAACCTCCATATAAGTTGATTTGTCGCCGTAAGTTAATTTTGCATACGGATAAACATTTAAAATTCCTTTGTCGGTTTTAATCGGAACTGGAGCTAATTTATTTTGCTCTAATTCGGCTTGTTCTAAATCGACAGGATCAACAAAAGAATAAGAAATATTACTATTTTTTTCGCGAAGTTCGTCTAATAAAAATTGAATTTCGTTCTTCAAAATTCTGTAATCACCTGTTAAATCTCCACCCAAAAGAATTTCAATTTTAAGCGGTTGTTTTACATTTTCTACTAACTTTTCGGTTGTAGAAGTTAACGTAAAACGTTTGTCTTTCGTCATGTCAATTCGCGTATAAAAAAATTGAGCAATGATAAAAAGCGCGATAAATGCGATGAAAGTAATTAGATGTTTTTTGTTTAATTTTTTCATGGCACTATTTTTTATTTTCAAGATTAACAATTGAAATTTGATTCAAGATTCCAATCAAAATCAAAAAGTAAAGTAAATCTCGTGTGTCAATAATTCCTTTCAAAAACTGGTTGTAATGTGTAAAACTTCCAATTTTTTGAACATAGAAATCCATCGAACCAAGTAAATTATATGACGCTAAACTTTCGAATCCATAAAAAATAATGAAGCAAAAGAAAACCGCCAAAACATAAGCCATTACTTGATTTTTGGTAATAGATGAAGTAAATAAACCAATTGCGGCGAATAAACTTCCTAGAAAGAAAAGTCCTAAATAACCAGAAAAAATTGTTCCGTAATCTAATTCTTGTTCGGGCATCAAAAATTCTTGCAACGTAATAGTGAACAAGAAAGTTGAAAGTAAACAAAAAACAACAACTGAAACGACTGCTAAATATTTGCCCCAAATAATTTGGTTATTTTTTATAGGTAGTGTGAATAACCACAATAGTGTTCCGTTTGCTTGCTCTTCTGCGATTAATTTCATCGTTAAAGCTGGAATCATGAATAGAAAAATCCAAGGTCCAACAAAGAAAAAACTACTTAAAGAAGCATTTCCAGTATTGAAAACATTGAATTCGTTATCAAAAAACCAAAGGAACAAAACCGAAACGATAACAAATGTTGCGGTTGCTAAATAAGCGTTGAAGCCTAAATAAAAATTGGAAAACTCTTTTTTGAAGATTGTCCACATGTTATTTTTTATTATTACGATTAATTAAACGCACAATAAGCATAAGTAGTATACCACAACCAAAGAAACTGACAATCGACCAATACCAATTTTGACCAAAATCTGTTTTTTGAATCACAGCAAACACGATAACAAATAATAAAATAGTCGCCAATTCGTTCATCATTCGCAATTGAACAGAAGTGTATTTGAAAACTTTATTTTGGATTTGTTTCAACGTTCGCCAGCACCAAAAATGATAAATTAATAAAACACTTATCATTCCTAATTTACTTTTCATCCACGGCATTTGTAATAAACCTTGATTTTTGTAAAGCATATTCAATCCCATTGTAATCAAAATAACCAAAGCAGGAGCGGTAATTACATTCCATAATTTTTTCTCCATGTAGGTATATTGATCCTGCAAAATTGATTTTTTTGGTTCTTCCATTTGTTGCGTTTCTGTATGATAAATCATCAAACGAACAATGTAAAATAAACCAGCAAAGTAACTTACCACGAAGATAACGTGTATTGCTTTGTATATTAAATAATTATAAGTCATATAGTTATTGTAAACTCTCTAATACTAAATTTTCTCAGCGTTAATTTTCAAATTCAATTGTAATTGTATCGTTTTTCTTTAATCCCATTAACTGATTTGCACCTCCTGATATTGTTGGATTACTCTTGTATAAAGTAACTTCTAAAAATCCTGCCGAATTAAACAAACACAATGTTCGTCCAAAAGCTTGCACTTCTTTGTTAAAATCTTGTACAACTTCGTTGTAATGCTCATAAATAACAGTAATATCGGTCATCGAGAAATCTTTCTGACGAAGCAAAATTTTATATTTTCTGTCTTGTGCAATTTCATCGAAAAAATCTTTCGAAATATTACTCACAACATTTCCAAAATGATCAATATAAATCACATTTCCTATGATATATTTATCATCGCGATAAATTGGTTTCAACTCATTCAATTGCTTCATTTCGGTACGTTTGTTCCCTAAAAGAGCAGGAACTCCGCCGCGCGCCAAGTGACATGCAACTGGTACAAAACAATTTTTCATTGGAAATAAACTGTCTATTCCTTCTGGATAAGCAGTGATTTCGTAAATTTCTTCTGGTTGATTTTTTTGGCAAATCAAGGATAAAATTCCATTATCTGCACAAATAAAATAATGATGATTGATTAATGCACAAATCGGCTTCTGATAAGGCGTACTTAAGGCATTAATTCCAATAATATGTATAGTTCCGTCGGGAAATTCTTCGTAAGAATTACGAATGATATAGGCAGCTTCAGATAAATCATAGGGATTAACATGATGCGAAATATCTACAATTGTAACATCGGCCAATTCTTTTAGAATTGCGCCTTTAACGCTAGAAACAAAGTAATCTTTGACTCCAAAATCCGATGTTAATGTAATAATTGCCACTATTCTCTAATAATTAGCAAATATATTGTTTATTATTCTTTATTTTTGCGTAAGTGAACCAAAAAAACGATCTCATTTGACAGAAATTAATATTGAATTAGCCGAAATTAATGCTCAAGATTTTTATGGTGCTAATAATGAACATCTAAAAAGAATCAAAGAATATTATCCAAAATTAAAGATTGTTGCTCGCGGAAGAGAGTTAACAGTATTTGGAAATGAAGATGTTCTGAAAGTATTTGACCAAAAAATGCAACGAGTAATTCAGCATATTCACAAATACAATCGACTATCTGATCGCGAACTCGAAATTATTATGACCGAAGATAATAATGAAATGCTTCAAATAAAAAAAGAAGACGAAATTATTGTACACGGTGTAAATGGTAAAATCATCAAACCTCAAACGCCTAATCAACAAAAGCTGGTACAAACTGTTTACAACAAAGACATGGTGTTTGCAATTGGGCCTGCTGGAACGGGAAAAACTTATACTGCTGTTGCGTTGGCGGTACAAGCGTTAAAGAACAAAGAAGTTCGCCGAATTATTATGACACGTCCTGCCGTAGAAGCTGGCGAGAATTTAGGTTTTTTACCAGGTGATATGAAAGATAAATTAGATCCATATTTGCAACCTTTGTACGATGCGTTGAAAGATATGATTCCGTTCGAAAAACTTTCGTCTTATACCGAAAAAGGGGTAATAGAAGTAGCACCTTTAGCATTTATGCGTGGTCGAACTTTGGACGGAGCTTTTGTAATTCTTGATGAAGCGCAAAACACAACCTATGCTCAGATGAAAATGTTTTTGACGCGTATGGGAAAAAATTCTAAGTTTATTATCACAGGAGATCCTGGTCAGGTCGATTTACCACCAAAACAAAAATCTGGTTTACGTGAGGCGATTAATATATTGAAAGATGTAAAAGATATCGGATTTATTTATTTGGATGATAAAGATGTTGTTCGACACAAAATTGTTCGCGAAGTCTTGAAAGCTTACAAAGTGAGTGAAGATAAAGAGCGAGAGAAAATAGATATTAAAAAATAAATCAAAAAGCCAATTGTTTCTAAGAGCAATTGGCTTTTCGATTTAATATTTATGGCAGAATATTAAATTATTCTTTTAGTGGATTAGTTTTTAAAGTAAAACCTAAAATGTTAAATACTAATCCTATTGGCAAAATCATTCCTGCAATTAAGCTCATTCTATTAGAATCAGAAAATTCTAAGATTAATAAAATTGAAGTTAATATTAAAACTAATCCCGTTATATATAATATATTTTTCATTTTATTATAAATTGTAATTCAATCAAATATAATGATTTATTTCTGATTTTGTAAAAAAATATTCGATTCTAAAATCAAGTTCCTTTAGATTTGAAAAT
>NZ_DEVJ01000070.1:0-161 GCF_002362875.1 Empedobacter sp. UBA3239
TAATGTGGTAATGTGGTAAGCAAAATTAAAATTTTGAAATAAGGTTTGTTTGTTTTTTCTTATTAATTTCTTCGTTCTCTTTCGTGATGGATTTTGTCATTCTGAGCTTATCAAAGAATCTTATTTTCATTTTTATTCATAAGTTATTATTGTTTTCAAAT
>NZ_DEVJ01000070.1:360-11248 GCF_002362875.1 Empedobacter sp. UBA3239
GTTATTATTGTTTTCAAATGAATTCATGTACCCTTTGGGGAAGTCTTGACACAAAAACATTTGAAATTAAAAATTTGAGATTAAGAGGAGAAGCTCCAGTGGAGCTTAGGTATTCCTTTTCATTAATGTCACTTTTTTATTCATTCCTTATCTATTTTTATTATTTGCATTCATATGCCCTTCGGGGAACAGACTAAAAAGTAACCAAAAAGTCAAGGCTGTAAACCTCTCTACTAAAAATGTTCTCATTCCACTAAAGATTTTAAAAACCCTACGGGCTAAAACCTTTTTAACGTTGCATTCAAATATTTTCTTAACGTGAGAGTTTTAATGCCAGTCTCAACATCCTTTTTCAATATTCAAATTCATTTTTTAACCGCAAATCATTTAACATTTGGAGTGTATGAATTTATAAATTAGACATGCATTTTATGTTTTTGACGCATTGACATACCTCCTATTTTTTACGCTAAACCTAATTTCGATACAAACTTTAAAAAAAATAAACTATGAAATCTTTTTATTTAATTGTACTTGTGTGTTTTGTATTCAATAGCTGTATAGAATATGAAAATATTCTAATTGACACCCCAATTCATTCAGAACGTATTACTTCTTCTTTGAAAGATAATATTAAGGATAGCATTCCTTCTAAAAACGACCCGCCTCGTGATAAAGATCCCTATATGAGAAATATTGATGAAGATGAAAACTGATGTTAGATGTTAGAAAGTTATTTTTTATGAATTAAAATACTAAAAGATGAGAAAAATTGCACCGTTTATACAAACGCTCATCTGCTACCTATTTATTGTTTTGTTTATTTATGCAGCGGTGAGT
This sequence comes from Empedobacter sp. UBA3239, assembly GCF_002362875.1. NCBI lineage: Bacteria > Pseudomonadati > Bacteroidota > Flavobacteriia > Flavobacteriales > Weeksellaceae > Empedobacter > Empedobacter sp. UBA3239. The sequence continues at coordinate 1,201 of NZ_DEVJ01000070.1, forward strand.
AAACTGATGGATTTTGAAACTTTTCAAACTCAGTTAGGACAATCGCCCTTATTAGCAAGTTATGCGATTCCTATATCGTATGGAATTATTGCTATAGAACTTGTAACAGCAGTTTTCTTGATGTTTGAGCGAACTAGAAAATTAGCCTTACAAATTTCACTTTTTTTAATGGTGATGTTCACTACTTATATTGTCATTATTCTACATTTCACGGCGTTTACTCCTTGTTCTTGTGGTGGAGTTTTAGAAAAGATGGGATGGACGGAACATTTGATTTTTAATATCGTATTTGTATGTTTGGCTCTAATTGGCATTAGAATAGCAAAATCCTCTCAAACATGGAGAGGCTATATAATTGAACAAACTACTCTTACAATAATCGGAGTTGTTAGTGTAACCATTATATACGGTTTATCTGAAAAAAAATCTCAATATAATAATGCTTTTACACGTAAATACATTCCGCATTTTGCAGAAAAACTAACTACACTCAATCTAGAATCCACAGGATATTATATAGCAGGTATTGATAGTTGCTATGCTTATTTAGCTCATCCTAATGCTCCTTTATTTCTTAGAACTTATGATTATCATACACAAAATGTGACTAATAATCGGATCAAAATAAAAAATGAGCTACTCCCTTATAAACGAATAATAACATACGTTAACTCCCCTTATTTCTACTTAGGGGATGGAACAGTAGGAATTATAGAAAAAGGAATATTATATGATTACACGACTTCTCTTGAAACTATTGATAATGCTTATTACAATCAATATGTTCCTGGAAAAGATGATCATTTTGGTCTTTCTGTAACAAGTCAAAAAACTAAACAAACAGCACTCGCTATATTGTATAAAACAGTGGATGGATTTCAACTAAAAATAAACGATACAACTCTAAAAAGCCAACAAAATGGAGCATTTGATTTGGATGGATTACTCATTTGGAATGAACAACATCAGATTTTTTTATATGTCTATTATTATAAAAATGAAATTATCATCCTTGATTCTATGATGAATGAAAAAAATGTTATGAAAAGCATCGATTCTTTAAATGAACCAGAACTTGATGTTGCTTTTTATAAAAAAGACCAAAACTATCGATTAGGTCCAAAGACAATTCGAGTGAATGAAACGATAGCTACCTATGGTGATTATCTCTACATCCACAGCAAACGACTGGGAAATTTTGAAGAAGAACACCAAAGTGCAAGCATCATAGATGTATATGATCTCGTAAACAACCATTATCTCCACAGTTTTTACCTCTATCATAAACCTAAACAACAACTTAGGGATTTTAAAATATACCAAAACTCTGTTTTCGCTGTAATTGATGATGAAATCTATCGTTACCAATTAAAAAAATAAATCGTTGCGCAACGCAGGGGAAGACTGAAAACCTGTATAATAGAGTAAGTCACCACATTAAAAAAATACAAAATGAAAACAAATTTTCTAAGAAAAACGCTACCAATTGGGGTAGGAATGATGGCTGTTGCTTTTGCATTTGCCACTGAAGGGAAATCTTCTAACGAATCTACAGGGTATGCAACTGCATATATTTACAATGATTTAGAAGAATGTGAACAGGTAGATGCCACTTGCAATAACATAGGAACTGTAAGTTGTACAATTGGTTCTCAAGAAGTATTTGAATTTAAAAATGGTACTCAATGTAGTCAAAACTTGATGCATTGGCAACCATAATTTAAAGGAAAGGAGCGTAATAGCTCCTTTCTCTTATTTTAAATATGTATTAAACCAACTTAAGATTGAATTATATAACATTTCTTGATTCTCTTTACGAGTTAAATAATGACCATCGTTATTAAATAAAATCAATTTACCTTCTTTATTTAATTTTTTCATTGCCATATACATATATATGCTTTGATACCAATTTATATTATAATCAGATTTACCAGCCCACAACAATAAAGGTGTTTTCATGTTTTCCACCTGATAGAAAGGTGAGTTTCTTATATAGTTATTTTTATCCGTATAATAACTATCTTTCATTCGAAACTGCTGACTTTCTAACCTCCATGCTTGCTCTCTAAACCAACCTTCCCATTGTACATCATGCGACCAAGAAACCAAATCCATCACGCCAGAACCCGCTACAATTGCCTTAAACAAATTGGAATGTGTTGCTATAAATGCCGCTTCATAACCACCAAACGAATGCCCTATTAGTCCTAATCTATTCTTATCAATATAAGATCGACTTATTAGTTCTTCTACACTATTTTCTATATTCACGACAATTGATTCACCTAAATTCCCTATTTGATATTCTAAATTGGGTAAAAAAACAAAATACCCATCCAATATATAATTAAGAATGTTAAAACCGTCCTCCGTATGTTTTGTTGGACTTGCAAACTGATTTACTTTATACGTCATATTCTCGTATATATAGTAAATAACAGGATATTGTTTGGTAGGATTAAAATTAGTTGGGTAAAGTAAAATCCCTTTCGATTTGTTTCCTTTTATGTTCTTGTATTCTATACTTTCACTTTTACCTAAATCTAACTTTGCCAAATTGGGATTACTTTGATATACTATCTTTCTTTTTTTCGTAGCCAAATCTACACGCTCTATAACAGGAGATACGTTATACCTAAACTTCTTAAAAAAACACGTTCGTTTGTTAATACATACAGTATTTTCAATTGTATAGGATTCTAAGACAATTGGTAAAATTTTACCTTTTTCAAAAAAAGCAAAACCATTTTGCTCATCTTTGGTCGATAGATCTAACATCAACTTTTGATTGATATCAATGTGAGAGGTATTTTTTCGTTCTTTTTTATTAAATCTATAACTTATATCCCCATTACTAGCTGTTAACCTTTTAGCAGTACCATTTTTTATATCATACATCCAAATATCAAACTCATCATACACAAATACTTCATTTTCATTTATAGACCACCCTTCTACTCCATATGGTGTTGGATGTTTATAATACATATCGTTTGTTTTATATAAAGAATAATTTGATGGTATGGTAATCTCAATGTGCTTATCATTTACAGTATCATACCCCCACCATTTTTTATCTTTAAAATACATGATATATTTTCCACTCGGCGAAAACGAAAGATAGTCGTAAGAAAAATAATGTGCCGGAACAATTAACTTCTCTTCTCCTTTTTCATAATTTTTTAGGTATAAATCGGCAACAGTATATTGTTCTGTAGAAGGTTCATTTTCTAAAAAGTCATATGCTAATGCATAATTAAAATTAGGTTTAATGATAACAGCATTCAATTTATTTGAAGTAATGATAGAAAATTCATTCGTTTTTGTATCCCATCTTATGCTCTGTTTATTCAAAACATATTTTTCTGCAACAGCTTTTCTAGGTGCGATTAAAGCATCTTGGGTATCCCAAATACTGTAATTATCATTTTTACTCTTTACGATATCTACATTAAAAAAGACTATTCCGTTACGATCACTAGTAGTATCAAAACCATTTATTTTACGAACTACCTCATCAGAAAATAATGTTTTACAAGCCAAAGATTTTACCTCCTTATTTTGGGTATTAATCGTGTAAAGTATCCCTCCGTCGACCGTGTTTTCTAATAGAAGTATACTTTTTTGATTGCTTTGCCACCCTATGATCTTCACTTCATTTTTTGGAGTTATAAAGAGAGACTGCTGATTTTCTGAACCCGATTCCCATTTTTTTAATGTTTTAGTGTTAGAATCCATATTTGATGTTAGAAAAATTAACTCATCTTTGGCGGGATGCCACTGGTAGTTTTCAACATCGTGTATCGTATATGACTTGTTACTCTTCAAATCAAGTAACTGTAAATCTTTTTTCTCTTTTTCGCCCTTTCTTAGGTATGAAATTATCGTTTGATTATGATTTGTAAAATATCTTTTATGTAATACCTCAACTTGCAAGATTGTTTTTAGTGTTTTTAAATCAATTAGATGCAAATTTGATTTATCATCAACAAAAGATAGTATATCATTATTTTTCAAAAATTTCAAAAGAATGATTGACCCCAATTCTTTTCTAACACCAGATTCTGTCTGTACAAGTATAACATTATTTTTATCTTGCATATCATTTACAACAACCCACTTTCCATCGCTACTTACGTCTGTAAATAAAGTATGTTTAGTCCAATTCGAAGTTTTTTGATTCTCTTGCGCTTTTGAAAAGTATCCCGAACAGACAAACAGTATAACTAGTATTGAATTGACATATTTAATAGCCATCGTTTTGAGGATTTAGATTAGGATTAATCAATAATTCGCTTTCTGGAATTGGTAAAATTAAATCTCTTGGTTTCCAATTTGATTTTATAGGTTTTAGGGTTTCCTCAGCTATTTTCCAACGTTTCAAATCAAACCATCTGTTTCCATGTTCTGTAAACAATTCTAGTTTTCTTTGAAGTATAAGTTCTTTTTGAATCTCATTTGGATTAGAAGAATTAAACGGATTTAACCCTGCTTTCTCTCGAATGATATTAATTTCTTTCACTGCCAATGCCAATTCGTTTGTATGCAAATAAGCTTCTGCTCTCATCAAGATTATTTCTGACAAACCAAATACAATAGAAAACTCTTTGCTTGAACCTGTATTTGCATTTTCTTTATATTTATACGGTATATACCAAGATTGTGTATTTGTTGTATTGCTTACTTTCTTTGTCCAAAATTGTAACCTTTTATCGAGTGGATTAAACAGGTTTATAAAATCTTGTCGTAAAGCTACCCGAGTTGGAGGTCCGCTATTAATAATAAAATATGATCCTTCTAACGTATTTTCACCATTTATGGTCGATGAAAATTGAAATATTGTAGACTTGCTTTCTTTTTTATATTGATTTTCTATTGGTTGTTGAAATGAAAAGTTCTTATTTTGAACAATTCCTTGCGATTCACTCACTACTTTATCCCATTTTTCTTGGTATAAGTACAGCTTACTTAATAGGGCTGACACTGCATATATAGTTGCTCTGTTACTCGCAGTAGACGCCACATTATTTACCAATAAACCTTTTGCTTGGAGCAAATCTTTTTCGATATTATCGTAAACAATCTTTATTTCATCACGGTAAACATATCGATTGATTTGATAATTAGATGTAGTGATATAGGGTATTTTACCATATAGATTCATCAAATTAAAATGCGTAAATGCTCTAATAAACAACACTTCTGCTATCAATTTATTTTTTAACTCAAGGGATAAATTCGTTGAATTATTTAATGCCTCTATAGCTAAATTTGTTTCATAAATAATTCTATAATTATTTGCCCATATAGACGTTACAAGTGTATTAGAAGGCAATAATTGATGGGAATGAAACATTGAAAGGTTATTGCTCGTAGAACCATAAAAATCAAGTTCATCTGCATACAAACTAAATAATACGCTTGATCCATTTGTACTTCCCGACAACAAACCATCATTTTTCATGTCTTTGTAAATACTCGCAACTGCTGCATTAGCAGTTTGCTCGTTGTTGTAAACCTTTTCAATTTTTATTTCTCCCTTAGGATCATCTGTTTCAATCCAATCATTACAAGCAGCCAATGTAAATATGGCAATCAATAGGATGAATCTATTCATCACATATATTGTTCTATTATTTTTCATGGTTTCAATTTTTTAAAATGAGATAGTTGTTCCAAATGCGATACGTTTTAATGGAGGTAAAAAATCTTCAATTTGTTCGGGATCCCCTCCTTTGTAGTTCGTAAGCGTTAGCAGATTAAAACCTTGCGCATATAAAGCGACTTTATAATTTTTCTTAAGAGGTACATTGTAGTTTATCGAAAGTGATTTTAACCTCACAAAAGAAGCATCACTTACAACTCCAGTACTTGTATAAAAATAATTTTGGGCAACAACAGCATTTGTATTAGAGCCTGTTGTATAAATTTGCGTTCGACCTTCATCTATAACCGAAACAGGTTGATTGAAGAATGTACCTGCTGCATTTAACGTATGCAGTTCGTTGTAGGCTTTCTTTTTCGAGAATTGAAAAAGTACCTCAAGATTCCAATTGTTATAACGAATGGTATTTCCTAAACTTCCGTACCATTTGGGATTGAAATCAGTATATATTCTACGATCATCGGCACTACTTATTTTTCCATCATTGTTATAATCCTCGAACATATAAGTTCCATTTACAGGGTTTATTCCTATATAATTGTATAGCTTTGTGATATTTATAGATTGCCCAATAACATATTGATTGCTATAACTGGATTGAGCTAGATTTTCGAACGCTTTTAATTCATTCTTTGGAAATGTAATTAAAAAGGATGTTTCCCATTGCCATTTATCTTTCTTAATATTGGTTGAATGGAGAGCAATTTCTAATCCTTTATTAACCACTACTGCATCCAAATTTGCTTGAATTGTTTTAAACCCTGTTGTAGCAGGTAACGAATAGCCTATTAGCTGATTATTGGATTGATTGTGGTAATAGTTTACTTCAAGATTTAATCTATTTTTCAGAAAAGCCAATTCTATTGCTCCTTCTATCTTTCGATTTTTTTCCCATGAAAAATTCGGATTATGTAAACGAGAAGGTGTTAAATAGGTTGTTCCATCATAACCGTCTTGTTTTATAGAATATGTACTCAAATACTGATAATCCCCTATTTGGTCGTTTCCAGTAATTCCATAACTCCCTCTCAATTTTCCGAAACTCAACCACGATTGATCACTCAAAAAATGTTCTTTCGAAAAAATCCATGCAGCGCCTATTGCACCAAAATTTGCTAACTTATTGGCTTCTCCAAATCGACTTGATCCATCTCTTCTTGCTGTAAGATTAAGAATATATTTTTGATACAAACTGTAATTAAATCGTCCATAGATCGCATTGTATTTATATTGTGAAGAAATATCTTGCAGAAATTGAAATGCTTTTGCTGCGCTCATCACATTCATTAGTGCATTATCTGCAAAGCCAACTCCTCTTGTAACCAACTGATTTTGTTCGTTCATCATAAAAGTTGCTCCTACATTCAAGTTAATTTCACTATTTGTCCAACTAAGATGATAATCCAACTGCGGTTCTATTGACCATACTTCTTTTTCATTCTCATTCATTATGACACTACTATCGGCACTTGTATTACCATAAGCAGGATTTCTTACTGTATGTGGATTGAAACTTTTATCTTTTAAAATTGAATGATTGTAACCTATATTCGTTTTAAATGTTAATTGATCCGTTAAAGCATAGCTCATATTAAAGCTGGTATTCAACACATTTGCATGACTACGATATGTACTATAAGTAGATGCTATAGGGTTTGTCCATGTATTATTTTCCCAATTTAGATTTCCATTTTCATCGAATAAAGCGGGTGCATTGGGAGCTAATTTTTTAGCTGTACGCGCTAAGTTTTCTATTGGTAATACATTGTTATCATCTCCATAAACTAGGACAGTACCTACTTTAAATCTATTGTCTTTAGAAGAATGATTAAGATTGACAAAGGCATTCAGTTTTTTATAGCTATAATCCCCATATAAAACAGAAGTTTCTTTCATAAAATTGGTGCCAATCATAAAACTTGTTTGCTCGCTACCGCCCATAATATTTAGTCTTGTATTATTGGTTGTACCAGTATTCCCTATTAGTACTTTTTGCCAGTCGGTATATCGCGTTTGATCCCATGCTCCATTAATATCATACGCATTTGTCGGGTAATTTGTAATTCCATCATTTTCAAATGCTTTCTTTCGCATCATGAGGTATTGTTCTGTATTTAGAAGATTTACTTTTTTTGTAATGGAATTGACACTAATCGATGAATCTATATTAAATGTAGTTTTTCTCTTTTGTCCTTTTTTAGTCGTTATCAAAATCACCCCATTTGCACCACGTGATCCATAAATAGCGGTAGCATCTGCATCTTTTAAAACTTCAATCTTCTCTATTGATTTTGGATCAATAGAATTCAACGGATTAATGTTTGAATTGGGCATTACGGTATTGGAAATACTGGTGTAGGACATCGAATTCATATCAAACGGAACTCCATCTATTATAAACAAAGGATCATTTCCTGCATTTATACTATTCTGTCCTCTTAACCGAATGGTATATCCACCACCTGCTGTTCCTGTGGTTGGGGTAATTTCTAAACCTGCTACTCTACCCTGCAAGGCATCCAACACATTATTGACAGGTTGATTCTCTATTTCTTTTGCGGTAACACGTGCTATAGAACCCGTTCGTTCTTTGTCTTTTACGGAGTAATACCCTGCATTTATTACCACATCTTTCAGCTGAATCCCGTTGTCTTCTTTTGTAAAACTTACATTGATCACGCTTCTATTCAATACCTCTTCTTCTCGAATAGGGAAATCCAATTGCTCAAAAATTAGTTTAGCATTATCTTGTTGTAAAATCAACGAATACTGTCCATTATCATCGGTAAAGGTGGAATTATCGGTTCCCTCCTCTTTTACCATTACGCCCACCAGTGGGACTTGTAGTTCTTTTACCGTTCCAGTCACGGTTTTTCCTGTTTGTGCCAACATAGGTGTTGCACAAAACAATCCCAATAGCACACTTATTATATGCCTATTGAGTTTGAAGTAAAATTTTTTCATAATTTTACAATAGTTTTAAAATTCAACATTAGTTTTAAAAGCCACTCCTTTTCCTGTACATCGCGCCAACTTTGTTTTAGGGAAAGGAGGTTTTATTTTTTTTACGTTATAAGTTATTTTTTAACCACAATAGAAACATAGGTTTTTATCTTTTTTTATTTTAGAGATTCCATAGTTCAGTAAACAGAAACATAGCGAGCTGCTAACTATGTTTAATAGATTTATCTACTCTATTGCTCTTTATTTTTCATCATCCAGTTCTATGTATCTATGTGGTGAACAACATTTTTCAATACTCAAATTCGTTGTCAAGAACGAATTTTAGAGTCGACATAAGATTTGCAGACGAGTTTCAATCCATTGAAACAAGCGTAAAAAAGATTAGTGAGCGTATGCGAATCATTTAATCTTTTTAGTGCGTAAAATGGTAATTGAACGTCGAAAATCGCAGTCTTGACGTTTTTGGTTCGTTTTTGCGTCAAGCAAAAAGTAATATTACCGAAGCTTATAAAGCTTCTCCTTTTAATTTCAAATTTTTAATTTCAAATTTTTAATTTCAAATGTTTTTTCATCAAAGTTCCACAAAGGGCATATGAATTCATTTGAAAACAATAATAACTCATGAATAAAAATGAACGTAAAGTAATTTCTATCACTTTTTTAAGAGTAAAAAAGTAATCAAAAAACTCTTGGCTGTAAACCTCTCTACTAAAAATGTTCTCATTCCACTAAAGATTTTACAAACCCTACGGGCTAAAACCTTTTTAACGCTCCATTCAAACATTTTCTTAACGTGAGAGTTTTAATGCCATTTTCTTCATCCTTTTTTAATATTCAAATTCCTTTTAAACAATGAATTCAAACCCGTCATTGCTGAAAAGTCGAGTGTCAATTCGGCGTAAAGAGCGTTAAAAATGATTTATGTTCGCATTTCATATGCGAATGTTCTAAAGCATTTAGCGAGTAAGCCGTTATTGACCGACTTGTAAGCATTATACCTAAGCTCCACTGGAGCTTCTCCTTTTAATTTCAAATGTTTTTTTATCAAGAAAAAAAATGAATGAAATATAGTTTTGAAAAACGAGAATAACCTTTCTATCACTTTTTTATGAGCAAAAAAGTAATCAAAAAACTCTTGTCTTTGATTTTCGACGGTCAAAATAAGTTTCAGCCATTGAATGTTTTAAATCATTTGCTACGCAAACAGTAAAACATTTTAACCATGCCCCTCAACTTTTTGACACTCGTCTCCAAATCATATGACATTTTTATGATCCTTTTTCAATATTTAAATACATAATACATTTCACAAATCTAAAATCTCAATTCTCACATCTAAAATCAATCCTCTTTCTCAACCTTAGTCTTAACCTCAAATACATACTACTTTGTACATAATACAACTCTAAAATCTCA